>NZ_JANQDG010000001.1:0-64755 GCF_029891665.1 Anabaenopsis sp. FSS-46
TACTTGTACATCCGAAGCATAGCCAGTAGTATCGTAACCACTGGTGCGGGTGGGGTTGGCGGGGTTGCTGATATCAATGATTTGCAATCCGTCATTCCCATCAGCGATATAGGCGTAGTTCCCCACTACTTGTACATCCGAAGCATAGCCAGTAGTATCGTAACCACTGGTGCGGGTGGGGTTGGCGGGGTTGCTGATATCAATGATTTGCAATCCGTCATTCCCATCAGCGATATAGGCGTAGTTCCCCACTACTTGTACACCCCAGCCAGAGATATTGTAACCGCCAGTGCGGGTGGGGTTAGTGGGGTTGCTCACATCAATGATTTCTAAAGTATCGCCAACTGAGTAAGCATAGTTACCTACCACTGTGACAGCATTGGCATAGGTCAACCAATCCCATTCCCCTACAAAGGTTACTTCCATCTGGTTTAAGATGTAGCTGGTAATATTTATTGCAGTGGAAGTATTACCAGCCGCATCTCTAGCAGTAATTCCTAGAGTAAAACTGTTAGGGAAGGTTTCAAAGTCATTGGCTGCATCGGCGACTCCTGCTGCTGTGAGGGTAATTACCCCGCTGTTGTTAATGGTAAAGAATCCATCTGGGTTACCGCTGACAATACTGTAACCTGTGACAGCTACGTTATCGGTAGCAGCAACGGTTCCTACTTGGTAACCTGCGACTTGGTTTTCTGTATAGCTGAAGGTTTGATTAGGTTGGATAACTGGGGCTGTGTTATCTACATTATTATTTGTATCATCATTTCTAATCGTCCCCGCAGCAGTACCAGTGGTAATAGTAGCGTTACTGGGGTTAGATAAGGTAATAGTAAAGGTCTCATCCTGCTCTACTACCCTATCACCAGTGACATTGACGGTAATTACTTGAAATGTTACCCCTGCTGCAAAGGTGACTGTACCCGTGGGGAGGGTTCCGCCAAAGTCCTCTGTATTAGCAGGGTTGGTTCCTGTACCTGTAACCGCCCAGTTGGCAGTACTGGTGTTAAATGTATCTCCTGTGCGGGTGACTGTGAAGGTGAAGGGGGTAGTACCTGTGTTCCCTTCAGCCCTTGTTGCATTACTAGGGACGATGGCAATGAAGGGGGTGGGCGCTATGGTATCTACCCCAAAGGTAAAGGGATTGGATGTGCCAATATTACCTGCGGGGTCGGTTTGGGTAGCGCTGATGATTTTATCTGTTCCCTGTCCAATGGTCTCTAGGTTGGCTGGTGTCAGGCCATTGGCTTCGTCCCTTCTCGTAGTTTCCAATAGCTTTGTCCATTCAATAATCATAAATTTCTCTTCACTTAATACCTGCAAAAACCTTACCTTTAGGCGATCGCCGTTGAAAACTAAAAAAACTGGGATTGTTACTTAAAATACGTAATTTATTAAATGTGTTTTTTATATATTTAAGTACAATTATAAGATTTAGATAAGTTTGTCATCTATCTTTAGATAGATATTTGAGAATTTGAGACCCTCCGGGCTAAATCCGCGGGGACAAGTAACCCAGTCCCGATTAATTGCGTTACTGCTGGGCTGGTATCCATACCGTAAAAATTGAACCAATGGCTACAGTAGATTCCACTTCAATGCGACCGCGATGGAGTTCTACCAGTTGTTTAGTTAAGGCTAAACCGAGTCCTGTACCTTCGTAGCGCCGGCGATAGGGTGTATCTAATTGCTGAAATTTTTCAAACATCACTGGTAATTGTTCTTCAGGAATACCAATTCCAGTGTCTTCAATTTGAAAGACAGCCATATCATCTTCTACCCAGATCCGCAAGGTAACACTACCACCTCCTGGGGTAAACTTAATCGCATTGGTTAATAAATTCCAGAGAATTTGTTCTACTCGCTGTACATCAGCAGTAAACAGATCCCGTTGGGGGTCGATTTGTAAATCCAGTTGAAGATTAACCTGTTGGTTATCAGCTTTTTCTAATAGTGACTCTAGGGAATTTTTGGCGGTATGGGTTAGGGAAAATTCCGTAATATTTAATACAGTTTTTCCCGCTTCAATTTGGGATAAATCCAGGATGTCATTAATTAGCTCTAATAAATGTTCTCCACTGTCATGGATGGTTTGCAGGTAATCTCGTTGACGTTGACTCAGTTCTCCGAGGGGCCAACGTAACAAAGTGGAAGACATCCCAATCACATAGGTTAAAGGCGTGAGTAATTCGTGACTGATGGTAGCCAGAAATTCGCTTCTGAGGCGACTAGCAGCTTCTGCAGCTAGTAAAGCCTCCCGTAGGGCTTTTGTCCGCTCAATTACTCGTTGTTCTAAACTTTGTTTTTCTTGGGTAAGGGTGCGGGTAGCTTGTTGTAAAGATTGCATCAACTCAGCTTGATGAATAGCAATGGCTAATTGTTCGGCTATGGAAGTGAGTAAACTTTGATCACTTTCGCTCCACTCCCGTGGGGTATGACATTGATGAGCAATCAATAGACCCCACAGATTTTGCTCAAATATAATTGGTGCTACTAACTTAGCCCTAACTTGGCATTTTCGTAATAAATTCAATAAACATTGTTCTGTGACATAAGTTTTTTCCACGTCGTCAATTACTAAGGTAAATCCTTGGCGATACTTTGCTAAACAGCTGGAGTTCTTAGACCAACAGTCGTTTTCTTGATAAGACAACACCGAGGAAATCGCACCTTCAGCCCTCTCCTCATAGACGATACAACCCCCCATCTCTCCTGGGGGTAGGTTTTCATCTATGGTTATGCCATGTAAGCTATCAGTTTTGACACTCAAACCCTGAAATTTATATATTACTAATCGATCCAGTGCCAGAAATTCCCGTACCATACCGATCGCCGTGGCCATAATCACTGGTAAATCTAAGCTTTTGCGAATCTGGGTGGTCACCTGATTTAACAGTCGCTCTTGCAAAATCTGTTTTTTTAAGGCATCTTCCACAGGCTGACAAGTATAAACTTGAGGAATGGCTACGCATCCCGGGCTATCAGCAGGGGTTAAAGGATCTATAATCTTCTGGGATGACTGTGTGCCGATATACTCTAATAACAACAGTGTAAATTTAGTTTGGGTCTGAGGATCATTAGGTCTGACAAGCTCTCGATAGCGTTCCAGATTTTGGTGTGTGTCAGAATTTCCCTCAAATAAGTCTCGTACCTGGGAGACAAATAAAGCGATCGCCTCAGAATTAAATGTCAAACTGCTATTGTATGCGGCGCAATTCCCCCCATTCCCCGGTGCTAAAGTTCCCACCAAAAGAGCGCTAAACTCCTGAGAAATCAACAGTGTAAACCTTTGGTTGCGCCACTCTTGGGGTAAACAAATCCTGACTAATACAGACTCAGTGAGTACCAGTGCAGCACTTCCGACGACTTGAGCCATCTGCTGTAACAATTCCCCAAGCTGATTATATACAACTAAAGGCAAGTTTCGAGAAAAACTCAAATCAGGAGAACTAAGCATTTTTAATGGTCTGGTAATAATTTACGTGGCGGAAGACAGTGTAAAATCTCTTGTAGAGTGCGTCAGATATGAAAAATCTGTTTATTGATGGCATTCATGCACTTCTTGGCATCCTATTAATATGTCATGTAATAACTTGCACGGGCGAAAACAGTGTTATATTCAACAGTTTAAGGGGGTAATACAAGATTATGCATCGTATCAGCGCCACACCGGGGGGATGGAATCAGTCCGCAGGGTTAGTTTTGATCGAACAATCTCCCGCTCCTTTTGTATTCATTACCGCCGCTGATACCGACATTCAAACCCTCGCAGTAGCAGTGACTCAATTACCACCAAACTTCCCAGCCATCAGGGTTGCTAGTCTGTTGCAGTTACAGCAAGAAATAACTATAGATTCCTATGCTGAGGAAGTTTTAGAATCTGCCCAAGTGATTATTTTGCGTCTGTTAGGAGGACGTTCTTATTGGGCATATGGTTTAGGAGTGGTGCAAGAAATTGTACAACGTCAAGGTACAACTCTGATTGTAATGCCTGGTGACGACGGTCTAGACCCAGAATTAATTTCCCAATCTACTTTGCCTTTAAGTGTTATTAATCAAGTATTACAATATTTCCGAGAAGGCGGAGTAGAAAATATTGTTAACGCTCTAAAATTTATCTGTGATACCTGTCTTCATACTTCTTTCCCAGCCTCACCACCCAAAGGGGTTCCCCGTGTTGGGTTATATAACTGGGGAATGGGGACTAGGAAATCAGCAATAGCTAAAGTGGGCATTCTTTTCTACCGCGCTCATTATCTATCTGGTAATACTAAAGTAATTGATGCCTTGTGTACAGCCCTGGCAAAACGTAATTTACAACCTGTACCAGTGTTTGTTTCCTCATTGCGTGATCCTGATGTTCAAGGAGAATTAAGTGAGTTTTTCCAGCCTAAAGATACAGAGCAAATAGGAGTACTACTAAATACTACAAGCTTTTCTCTGGCGCGGTTGGAAGCAGAAGCACCCCAGCTAGACCTTTGGCAAAAATTGAATGTCCCAGTCTTACAAGTTATCCTCAGTGGTGGTGGAGTGGAGCAGTGGGAGTCACAATTACAAGGACTTTCCCCCCGGGATATAGCCATGAATGTGGCGCTACCAGAGGTAGATGGGCGGATTATTACCCGCGCTGTTTCTTTTAAAACTGTACAAAAGCGCCATCCTGACTTAGAAACAGATGTGATGGTTTATGAACCAGTGAGCGATCGCATTGAGTTTGTGGCCCAACTAGCAGCCAACTGGGTAAACCTGCGCTCAAAGCCTCCCCAAAAGCGCCGTATTGCCCTGATTTTGGCAAATTACCCCAATCGCAACGGCAGATTAGCTAATGGCGTAGGATTGGACACACCAGCCAGCTGTGTAGAAATAATTAAGGCTTTACAAAATGCGGATTATGTGGTAGAGAATCCCCCCAGAAATGGAGATGAATTAATCGACATTCTGACTAGTGGGGTAACTAATGACCCAGAAGGTAGAGATTTTCGCCCTGTGCTGCAAAGTGTTGACCGTGAAGATTATCAAAAGTATTTTGCTAGTTTACCCACAACTGTACAGCAAGAAATTACTCAAACATGGGGATGTGCTGACTCTTTCCCCATTCCAGGAATCCAACTGGGTAACATATTTGTAGGGATTCAACCACCACGGGGTTATGATATTGACCCTAGTTTGAATTATCATGCACCGGATTTAGTACCCACTCATGCTTATTTAGCCTTTTATTATTGGGTGAGGGAAATTTTCAGCGCGGATGCAGTGGTTCATGTGGGGAAACATGGCAATTTAGAATGGTTACCCGGTAAAAGTGTCGCCTTATCCAGTCATTGTTATCCCGAAGTAGCTTTCGGACCACTTCCCCATTTTTACCCCTTCATTGTCAATGACCCAGGGGAGGGTTCTCAAGCTAAACGTCGGGCCCAAGCGGTGATTTTAGACCACCTCACTCCCCCCATGACCAGAGCAGAACTTTATGGCGCACTACAACAGTTAGAAAACTTGGTAGATGAATATTATGAGGCGGAAAGTTTAGATCCTGGGCGTTTACCGTCAATTCGCGATCGCATTCGGGAATTAGTTATCCAAGAAAATCTCCACCAAGAGCTAGGTATTGCCATAGAAAGCGATATTTTAAAGTTTGAATCAGTAATTTTAAACTTCATCGGTGGCTATCTGTGTGAACTCAAAGAAGCGCAAATTCGCGACGGTTTACATATTTTCGGCCAATGTCCCCAAGGGCGACAACTGCGAGATTTAATAGTGGCGATCGCCCGTATCCCTAACCGTTACTCCCTAGGTATCACTCGTCACCTAGCCACAGAGTGGGGACTAGAGTTTGACCCCCTAACCACGGATTTTCACACTCAGTTATCAGAAATTGATCAGCAAATTTTACACAACATCACCCCAAAAACCTGTCGCACCGTCGGCGACGCAGTAGAAGTTCTGGAAATACACGCCGCCCAATTAGTAGAACAACTCCTGAATGCTCCCCCCCTTTCATCCCCCCATCTTGACTGGATTAAAACTAAACTCATCCCCGCCTTAGAACAAACCAAAGACGAAATCACCAACTTACTCCAGGGACTCAATGGTAAGTATATCCCCAGCGCCCCATCAGGCGCACCCACCCGGGGAAGACCAGAAGTTTTACCCACCGGGAGAAACTTTTATTCTGTGGATATTCGGGCCATTCCCACAGAAAGCGCGTGGGATGTGGGGAGAAAAGCCGCTGAAAATCTGATTGAATGTTACACCCAAGAAAACGGCGAGTATCCCCAAACCTTGGGTTTATCCTTGTGGGGTACTGCAACCATGCGCACCGGGGGCGATGATATCGCCGAAGCCCTAGCTTTAATGGGAGTGCGTCCTGTTTGGGACAGTGCAGCGCGGCGTGTAGTAGACTTTGAAATCTTACCCTTGAGCATTTTGGGTCGTCCCCGTGTTGATGTTACCTTGCGGATTTCGGGATTTTTTCGGGATGCTTTCCCCAATTTAATCGACTTATTCGAGCAAGCTGTAATCGCAGTGGCCGCACTCAATGAACCCCAAGACTTTAACCCCCTGGCGGCACGAGTCAGCCAAGATACTCAGTTGTGGATGCAACAAGGCTTAACAGTGGAATCAGCGAGAGTGCGATCGCAATACCGGGTTTTTGGTTCTCAACCCGGTGCCTATGGTGCGGGTCTCCAAGGGCTGATGACATCACAAAACTGGATAGATGAGCAAGACTTAGCCCGTGCTTATATTAACTGGAGTTGCTACGCTTACACCAGTGGTAGTTCCCCCGATACTCAAGGGGAATTAGTGGGTATTTCGGCACCAGAAGCCTTTGAGCAACGCCTAACACAAATGCAAATTGTTTTACACAATCAAGACAACCGGGAACACGACTTACTCGACTCCGATGATTATTACCAATTTCAAGGCGGTTTAACAGCAGCCGTGCGATCGCTACAAGGAAACAACCCGCAAACCTACTTTGGTGATCATTCTCATCCCGCTCAACCAAAAGTGCGCACCCTCAAAGCCGAAATTGCCCGGGTGTATCGTTCCCGTGTAGTTAACCCCAAATGGATTTCCGGAATGATGCGCCATGGTTACAAAGGTGCCTTTGAAATGGCGGCGACGGTAGATTATTTATTTGCCTATGATGCCACAGCCCAATGTGTCGAAGACCATATGTATGAGGGTGTGACACAAGCATATTTACTAGACCCTATAGTTTGTGAATTTATCCAGGATAAAAATCCTTGGGCAATGCGTGATATTGCCGATAAATTATTAGAAGCGCACCAGCGAGGTTTATGGCAGGATGTAAACAGCAAGACATTAGATAAGTTGCGAAATCTGGTACATCAAGCAGAAGCAACCATCGAAGAAAAATAAATCAGGAGATATCACATGGACAATCTTGCATATTTATATTTAGCCAATACCTATGAAAACAGTGCATCTAGTGAATTAGCATCCTTGAGTGTCTTATTCAAGAAAGCATCTGCCCCCGACTGGAAACGCCTTTCTGGTGGAGCCTGGAAGCACTTGTTACCCTTAGCTGTGGCTGTATCTATTCTGAGTTCTATCAGCAGTGCTTTCGCACTACAAAGAGGTGATCAAGGTCCTTCGGTAGCCAACCTCCAAAGACAATTGCAACAAGCTGGTTTTTACCGAGAGCAGATCACACAAGTCTATGATTTTTCCACAGAAGATGCTGTACGGCGTTTTCAAGCATCTCAAGGTTTAGTAGTTGATGGGGTTCTGGGAGTAGAGACACGGCAAAAATTAGAAACCTCGCTGAGACAACCAGTAAATCCCCAACCCTCCACACCAACTATTACCAGCACCGTAGTACCCACCATCAACAGTCATGTGGAATCTATTCCCCCGCTGACCACTGCTAGTACACCGTTTGAGACAGTAAAAACCTCAACACCGCAACCACAAAAAGTTACAACTGCGAAAACTCCCACTCAACGCCGTCATCCCCAGTTGCTCCACAGAGGTGATCAAGGCGAAGATGTCAGGGTTTTACAAGAAAGGCTGCGAGTTGCAGGTTTCTATTCTGGTAAAGCCACCGGGGTCTTTGGTCCGGTTACTGAAGAAGCTGTCAAACAATTCCAAACAGCTTCTAAATTAGATGCAGATGGCATTGTTGGCCCGTCCACAATCAAAAAATTGCCCCCTGTGGGCGTTGGTGGCGCAACAACAACCCCTCCCACACCCAGACAAACAGCTAATCCAGACAATCTCAGAATGGGTAATCGGGGTGAGGCCGTCAGACTGCTTCAAGAACATTTGATCGCGGCCGGATATCTAACCGCAACACCAACCGGGTATTTTGGTTCCCAGACTGATGATGCTGTGCGTAGGTTTCAAGCCGCTAATCACTTAGCTGTCAGTGGAATTGCTGGACCGACTACTAGAGCTAAGTTATATAGCTTAATTAACACCGGCCGCCAGGGTGATTTCAGTGTCTTGGAAATTCAAAGGCGACTACAAGCACAGGGTTTCTATCGAGGTGATCTCAACGGCGTTATGTCCGATGAGACTAAACGCGCTCTTCAGCAAGCAAAAACATTTTACGGCATCAATGTAAGTAATCTCACTAGCGGAAAACTTTAGGTTCTCACAGCTACAAAGGCATCAGAGACCGTTGGCACTGAGGACAGACTGCATGAATTGTCATTTGACAGTCTAGCAGGTGGAATCCCTCTTTTTGAGCCGTTTTTCCACCTATTTTTAAAATCGAGTCGTTTTTAAACTCGATAGTCGCGTTACATTTAACACAAATTAAATGGTGGTGGTGATGGGGGGAGGGTTGGTTAATTTCATAATGCTTATGTCCTTCTCCCAGTTCTAGTTCCCGCAAAATCCCCATCCGTGCCATCAGTTTCAACGTCCGATAGACTGTTGAAAGGCTGATTCCCTGACCCTCAGTCTCCAGTCGATGATAAAGATCCTCAGCGCTGAGATGTTCACCTTGGGGAAGTTCTTGGAAAATGTGTAAAATCGTCTCCCGTTGGGGTGTTAAACGCCAACCTCTATCATTTAGTTCTGCCTTGAGCGAAGAAGATGTGTAAACAGTCATATTAATTCTTTTCTCAACAAAGCCTATTAGTTGAGAATATAACAAATTCTGGGATTAAGCAATAAATATTTCTTCTTGCCAAAAATTCTAAATAAATTAGTGAAAAAAAACCCTGGTAAATCTATGGAACCTCCGCCACGCTACGCCATGACTAGGAGAAAGCCGATGGTAGATTTGTTTGGTTGTGGAACCTAGGCGGTTCCAGATTTGAACCTAACTTAAGGACTCTAAATAATCCCGGATAAAGTTGCGTCGTTTCGGTTGGCGCAGCTTTTGCAAAGCTTTGGATTCTATTTGACGTACTCTTTCTCTAGATAAGTCCAGAGCGCGGCCAATTTCGGCTAGGGAGTAAGGATGACCATCCGCTAAACCAAACCGCATCAGTATTACATCACGTTCACGGCTAGTTAAATCTGCTAACAAAGTATGCAAGTCTCTTTGTAAAGATTCTCGCACTAACATTTCTTCGGGGGTAATCCCGTCGGTTTCCAATAATTCCCCTAATTCGGTGTCTTTATCTTTGCCTACCTTCGTCTCCATGGACACGGAACGTGGTACTTTAAGTAACACTTCCCTGACTTGGTTCGGTGTCATTTCTAACTCAATGGCTAGGTCTTCTAAGGTGGCTGTACGACCTTTTTCTTGAGAGATTTTCCGTTGCGCTTTTTTAATCTTGTTCAGCTTTTCTGTAATATGAACAGGTAAGCGAATTGTGCGGCTATAGGTGGCGATCGCCCGTGTAATTCCCTGACGAATCCACCAATAAGCATATGTACTAAAGCGATATCCCTTAGTGGGGTCAAATTTCTCAACCGCTCTTTCTAAGCCTAAAGTTCCCTCTTGGACTAAATCCAATAATTCTAGTCCCCGATTTTGATACTTTTTCGCCACGGACACTACCAAGCGCAAATTAGCCTTGATCATGTGTTCCTTAGCTTGGAGTCCTTGGGATTTGATTTGTTCTAGCTCTTCGACTGTTAACTCAGCAATTTCTGCCCAGCGGCGTTTGCCATTTGCTAAAGTAGGTTTGAGATCCAATAGATTCATCCCCGCACTACTAGCCCACCTTTCCAAAGATGGGCGGTGTCCTAGTTCAGATGTCAGACGCTCCTGAACCTCAATTAACTTGAGAAATGGCACAATCACTTGATCCCCTTGCTGTGCCGCATTAGTTAGTACAGTCCGCATCCGCAAGTAGCGTTGAACTTTTTGGGCTTCTGAAACTTCTTGATCCCGCCCCAGAAGCTGTACTCGCCCAATTTCCTGAAGATATAAACGTACTAGGTCTGTACTCCGACGGTTAGTACTCCCTTCCAAGTGAGCATGGTCTGTTGCTGCTACTTGTAACTCTTGGATATCATCAGCCGATAACTCATCATCAATAGTCAGTTCTGTATTCAAACTCTCGACAGACTTCTGAGCGTAGGAAGCCTCATCTGCATAAAAAGATATTGCTGGCATATGGCTAGTCTCAATGGCTCCAGGTAACAATAGATAATGGTGCAACTAATGAACTGGTGCTATTGCGTGATTCAACATGAACTAATCTGGTAGAGGTTTTAGTTAAGCTTCTGAGCCAGAAAACACACTGATATTTTTCACACTGTTACCGATGTATCGGTTGAGCGTTTCAATTGAACCAATAGCTATTCAAATCTATATCTAGGCTTTAAATAAACATGGAATATTTTAGTGAGGGTTTTAACACAGGATATTTATATGGCTGATGCCACGATACGCTATCAGGCTGATCTTGGTAACTTGTAAAACATATGTTTACCATCGCTATAGTGATATATACATCGGGGTGAAAGAATATCCTGACGATTTTATGATTTTTTTTTCTAGGGATTATTCAGGTTCACACTATTCGTAATACTTTGTCATCCTACGCAGGATTAACAGTTGTACTCTGGCTTAATATCTCGTAGCATTAGTTCCTCCAAAGCTTGTCGCGGTGTGACTTCACCTTGCAGCAAGGCATAAACTTGTTCGGTAATGGGGATAGCAATACTGTGCTCCTGGGCTCGTTTGATTAAGACTTGACAAGTATTCACACCTTCGGCTGTTCCTGGTAAATTTGCCAGAACTTCTACTAGTGTTTTACCCCCAGCCATCTGGTAACCAACTTGGTAATTACGACTGAGGGGACTGTTACAAGTCGCTAACAAATCTCCTAGACCTGATAAACCATAAAATGTTTCTGTCTTTGCACCCCAATTTTGGCCAATGCGAACCATTTCCGTCAGTCCACGGGTGACTAAAGCGGCTTTGGCGTTGGTTCCTAGATGCAAGCCATCACATACACCAGCTGCGATCGCCATAATATTTTTTAATGTTCCCCCTAGTTCCACACCGATGGGGTCAGGATTGGTATATACCCGGAAACAACTAGAAGAAAATACCTGTTGCACCAATTGAGCCGCTTTCTGGTTCTTGCTGGCCACTACCGTTGCTGCTGGTAGTGATTGGCGAATTTCCGCCGATAAATTTGGCCCCGACAAAACAACTACTGGATGATCAGGGAATGCTCCTTGCCAAATTTGCGACGGGGTACAGGTAGTTTGGGGATCTAGTCCTTTGGTAGCTGTGACAAAAATTGTTTTGGCTGACAGGGGGAGGAATTCCATTTGAGACACTATCTCACTCACCCCTGTCATGGAGATCGCCGACAAGATGATGTCAGCATTTTGTAAAACTGCTGATAAACTTACTTTTCCCCCACGTGACCAGATCCGCACCTCATGGCCGTTGTCCGTGGCTAAGTTGGCTAAGGCCATAGCCCAAGCACCAGCACCCAATATACCTATGGTAGTTTTTTGCACCACTGTTAACAATCATTGACAATTACTTAAAGACTCAACACTTACCTGACGGGGGTAGCGTTGCATTAGTTCTCTGACTTGCTCTGCATGATATGAGCTTCTTGTCAAGGGTGAAGACACAACTTGTAAAAATCCGATTTCCTCACCGAAGACCTGCCAAGCTGCAAATTGTTCTGGGCTGATAAAGTCATTAACTTGCAAGTGTTTTTGACTGGGTTGGAGATATTGCCCAATGGTCAAAATGTCACAATCTACACTGCGTAAATCTGCCATGACTTGGCGGACTTCCCCATCAGTTTCACCCAGACCCACCATAATCCCAGATTTGGTGTATACTTGGGGGGCTATTTGCCGCGATCGCCCCAATAATTCTAAACTCCGTCGGTAGTTTCCCTGGGGACGTACCCGGCGATATAACCGCTCTACCGTTTCTGTGTTGTGGTTGAGTACCTCTGGGGAGGCTTGTAAAATCACTTCTAAAGCCTTCCAATTACCGCACAAGTCAGGAATTAACACCTCAATTGTGGTTTGAGGTGAGAGTTCCCGCACCGCTTGAATACACAGCACAAACTGAGAAGCACCACCATCAGGTAAATCATCACGGTTGACCGAAGTAATCACCACATGATTTAGTTTCATCCGCTCCACAGCTGCTGCTAGTCGTCCTGGTTCTGTGGGGTCTAGAGGTTGGGGTTTTTTCTCAAAGTCAATATCACAGTAAGGACAGGCGCGGGTACAAGCCGGACCCATAATTAAAAATGTGGCTGTACCAGCTTGAAAGCACTCACCAATATTAGGACATGACGCTTCTTCACAAACTGTGTTAAGCGCTAAATCCCGCAAAATCTCTTTAACGTTACCAACGCGCTGCCATTGAGGCGCTTTTACTCGCAACCAGTCTGGTTTAACAGTCACAATCTGCCCTTATGAAGTTATACAAATCTCATCCTAGCAAACGGTAGCTTAATGAGTTAGGGTAAGATATTGATTATATATCAACAAAGTTGTACTATGATGATATAATCGTATCTTGTATGTCGTGGCGGGATGTAGCGCAGCTTGGTAGCGCACTTCGTTCGGGACGAAGGGGCCGCTGGTTCGAATCCAGTCATCCCGATGTACATTAACTTAATTTTATTTGTCCGCGTTGCCCAACTACCTAGTCATCAAGGTGTATTGGCGTTCAAAACTATGACAATCATAACTTTTATAGCCTTTTTCAGGCTCATGAAGTACACACCTATTCCCTGTTCCCTGTTCGGTGTGTTCCCTCAAACTAAAAAAAATTGTACCTCACGAGCATAGGAAATCCTATATTGATTTCTATTGCTTCAGTTAGGAAAAATCCCAAACGAAGTGCGCCTTTCACCCCACCTAAATTGGAGTAGATGACTTGAATCTGGCCGCCCTAAACCTGGAAATGCAGCAGCACCTATGAACTCCAGCACCCATGACCATGATTTTTATGCTTGGACACAAGAACAAGTAAACCTGTTAAAAACAGGACAACTTGATCAAGTCGATTGGCAAAATATTGTCGAAGAAATAGAAGACATGGGACGCTCAGAAAAACGACAATTAGAAAGCAGATTAGAAATTTTAATTATACACCTTTTTAAATGGCAATTTCAGCCCAGCTTACACTCTCGCAGTTGGCAATTAACCATTAAAGAGCAACGGCTGCGTTTAGAAAAACTCCTGGAAAAAAACCCTAGTCTTCAACCTCATCTCACTGCAGCCATAGAAGATGTTTATCCTCTAGCTACCATTAGCGCCGAAAGAGAAACGGGATTATCATCATTTCCCCAAACCTGTCCCTACAAACTCACAGAGATTTTATCCCCTGAATTTTTACCACAGTAAATTATAGAAGTCGAAGATATTGGCTGTAGGAGCGATCGCACTAGGACTGCTGCACTGAGCAGATCGCACATCTTAACTGATAGGAAGAGCAATTACCATCAATTGAAATTCAACTAATATAGTCTTGAAGAATTAGCTTCAATTCTTTACTAATTGGTAAACCATTAATTTCTCTACAGAGGTTATGCAAAGATTCGCCTTGAGCTTTTCTGACTCGATAGATTTCCTGGAGTAGTGTCGTTAATCCATATTTTGTTATTGCGTCTGATGCTAATCCTATGATTCCCAGTAATACAATACCGCCGAACATTCCGCCCGGACCTAAAATGGCTAATGCTGTAGTAATTGCAGCAGCACCAGCTAAACCAGTTGATGCCATTGTAATCAGAAGTATAACTGCTGGTAATCCGACACCTGCTAATTTTCTAACAACTTCATCCATAAATACCCTCATGACGATAATTATGTATGTTAACAGGACGCTCCGGGGAGAGTTAGAGGAAATTTAAGAAATATTATAAGTAGGATTAGCTACTTACTTTTACTTGCACTAGGGTTTGATGGCTCAACCCTACACCTGGGATACAACCATCAAGATTTGGCAAAGGCGTTAATAGAGATATCCCCGACTTCTCACAGTCGTTTTGTTCAGTAGCCATGAATCTGAATAAAAGTCGGGGATATGAGACTCAGGAAAGGGAGGATGATCTTTAAGTTTGACTTAAACCGAATCAGTAGAGGTGCTTTAAGTGGACCTAAAAAAGTTCTTTTATGGACTCTTGAGAAATACCCGCGTCTTCAGACAGGGGAAGCTTCATTGATTGTATAATATTGCCCGGAGTAATTTAATCACCACTGGAGAATCCACGATGAATCAGCGCCCAGAACCAGTCCAGTTTGATGTAGTCTTAGTTGGTACTGGTAATGCTCCCGAATTAGTAGCGGTGTTGGGGAGAATCCAGGGTCTGCTGAGGGATTATAGTAGTCCTGACCCCAAAACAAGGGTAAAAGCCATATCCCAAGCACTGCAGTATGGCGATGAGGGGGTTAATTTACTTCTCCAAGCTTTAAGCACAGATGAATCAGCAGATGTAAAAGATGCAGCCTATAATCTGCTAGTGTCTAAGTATGGAAAATTAATTGAGATTATTCAGGCTTTAAAAACTTATAAATCACGAAAATCAATATCTTCATGGCAGTTGCAGTATACCACTGCACATACAGATGCGGTTAACTCAGTAGCCTTCAGCCCCGATGGTCGCACCTTAGCCTCTGGGAGTTGGGAGACTATCAAACTGTGGGATGTCGCCACCAGGTTGGAAATCGCCTCCCTCACGGAGGGCGTTATTTCAGTAGTATTTAGCCCCGATGGTTGCACCTTAGCCTCTGGTGGTTATGAAACCATCAAACTGTGGGATGTATCCACCCTACGGGAAATCACCTCCCTCAAGGGACATTCAGATGGGGTTAACTCAGTAGCCTTCAGCCCCAGCAATGGTCACATTTTAGCCTCATCGGGTAGTGAGGATGAAACCATCAAATTGTGGGATGTTGTCAACAGGGGGGAAATAGCCTCCATCAATCGAGGTTCAGTTGGCGTTGGTTCAGTAGCATTTAGCCCCGATGGTCGCACCTTAGCCTCTGGTGTGGATAACATCAAACTGTGGGATGTCGCCACCCTACAGGAAATCACCTCCCTCCCGGGACATTCAAATTACGTTAATTCAGTAGCATTTAGCCCCGATAGTCGCACCTTAGCCTCTGGCGATCGGGATGGAAGCATCAAGATTTGGCAACGGCGTTAATAGAGATATCCCCGACTTCTCAGTGTCATTTTATGCAGTAGCCATAAATCTGAATAGAAGTCGGGGATATGAGAGTCAGGAGCGGTGATTAACCACCCATGACCTTACTGATAAGCATCCATAGGTAAACAAGCACAAACAAAATGGCGATCGCCAAAAGCCGAGTCAACCCTACCCACACTAGGCCAGAACTTATATTCACGAGTCCAGGGACCAGGGTAAGCAGCTTGTTCACGGGAATAGCCATGATTCCAGAGTCCCGCAATCAAACTGTGAGCCGTATGGGGTGCATTTTTGAGCGGATTATCTTGCAGATCCATCTGGCCAGATTCAATAGCAGATATTTCTCCCCGGATAGCAATCAACGCCTCACAGAACCGATCTAACTCTGCGCGAGATTCGCTTTCTGTGGGTTCCACCATCATAGTACCCGCCACAGGCCAAGACACAGTAGGCGCATGGAAACCATAATCAATCAGGCGCTTGGCGATATCATCAACTTCGATCAGCGCCGACTTTTTCACCCCCCGTAAATCTAAAATACACTCATGGGCGACAAAATCATTTTTGCCCTTATACAGCACCGGATAGTAAGACTTTAAGCGGTGGGCGATATAATTAGCATTGAGAATTGCCACCTTAGTCGCCTGGGTCAAACCCTCAGACCCCATCATAGTAATGTACATCCAAGAGATAACTAAAATACTAGCACTACCCCAGGGCGCTGCAGCCACCGCCCCAATTTGAGCATCGCCAGAGGGTATAACCGGGTGTCCAGGGAGGAAAGGGACAAGATGTTGAGCCACACCAATCGGTCCCATACCAGGGCCACCGCCACCATGAGGAATACAGAAAGTTTTATGCAGATTTAAATGACAGACATCCGCCCCAATATCTCCAGGGCGACAAATACCCACTTGGGCATTCATATTCGCCCCATCCATATACACTTGTCCACCGTGATGATGAATAATGGCGCAGATTTCCTGAATCCCTTCCTCAAACACACCATGAGTGGAAGGATAGGTGACCATTAAAGCCGCCAGTTGATCCCCGTGTTTAGCCGCCTTGGTTTGCAAATCATCCAGGTCAATATTACCCAAAGCATCACAAGCAACTGGGATCACCTTCATCCCACACATCACCGCACTGGCGGGATTAGTTCCGTGGGCGGACTCAGGAATTAAACAAATATTACGGTGTCCTTCCCCCCGACTGTGGTGATATTGACGAATTACCAAAAGTCCTGTATACTCACCCTGAGAACCGGCATTAGGTTGTAAAGAAATTCCCGCAAAACCTGTAATTTCCGCTAACCAGGTTTCCAGTTGCTGGAAGAGGATTTGATAACCCCGGGTTTGTGCAACCGGCGCGAAGGGATGAATCTTAGCGAACTCTTCCCAAGTAACGGGGATCATCTCTGCGGTAGCATTCAGTTTCATGGTACAGGAACCCAAGGGAATCATGGATGTAGTTAAAGATAAATCCTTGGTTTCTAGCTGATGCAGATAACGTAATAACTCAGTTTCGGAGTGATAGCGGTTAAACACCGGATGAGTTAGATAACTGCTGGTGCGCTCCAACAACAGATGAGAATAGGAATCAGAAGTTAAATCTTCTAGAGTAAAGGGTAAGTCATCGCTGAGAGCGAAAATCTGCCACAGATCAATTAAATCTTCTGGGGTAGTAGTTTCATCTAGGGAAATACCCACAGATGTAGGATCAAAAACCCGGAGATTAATCTTTCTGGCTTGACAAGCTTGCAGAATTGGTGTAAGTGATTGTGCGCCTAACTCTACGCGCAGGGTATCAAAGAAATATTCAGAACTAATCCTGTAACCCAGCCGCTTTAGTCCTGCAGCTAAAATCACAGTTAACTGGTGAATGCTACAGGCAATGTTTTTAATACCATCTCCACCATGATATACAGCATACATACTGGCCATGACTGCCAATAACACCTGAGCAGTACAGATATTACTAGTTGCTTTTTCCCGCCGTATATGCTGTTCCCGGGTTTGTAAAGCCAGACGTAAAGCCCGCTGACCGTGAGCATCTTTTGACACTCCCACAATGCGCCCCGGAACCTGGCGCTTATACTGTTCTTTGGTAGCGAAGTATGCCGCATGGGGTCCCCCAAACCCCAGAGGAATACCAAAACGTTGAGTACTACCCACCGCAATATCAGCACCCAATTCTCCGGGTGGTGTCAATAAAGTTAAACTTAAAGGGTCTGCTGCTACCGTCACCAATGCACCCTGAGCATGGGCTTTTTCAATAAAAGCGCGGTAGTCGTAAATCGTGCCATCAGTAGCAGGATATTGCAGAATTGCCCCAAAAATCCCTTGGGTAAAATCTTGGCGATGATCACCGATAATGATTTCAATCCCCAAGGGTTGAGCACGAGTTTTCAACACCTCGATAGTTTGGGGATGACAGTTGTCAGAGACAAAATAAGCATGGGCTTGATTTTTGCACACCCCATAACTCAGACTCATGGCTTCAGCTGCTGCGGTCGCTTCATCCAGTAAGGAAGCGTTAGCAATTTCCAACCCTGTGAGGTCAATAATCATTGTCTGGAAATTGAGCAGGGCTTCCAGTCGTCCCTGGGCGATTTCTGGCTGATAGGGGGTGTAAGCTGTATACCAACCCGGATTTTCTAGAATATTGCGCTGAATCACCGGGGGGGTAATACAGTCATAATATCCAGTACCGAGGTATGAACGCCACACCTGATTTTTAGCGGCAATTTGTTTCAATTTAGCCAGGGCGGTATATTCACCCTGTGCTGGTGGTAATTTGAGCTTTTTTTGTAAGCGAATACCGGGGGGTACTGTGTGATCAATCAGTGAATCCAGACTTTGTAAACCCAATACCTCCAGCATTTCTTGGATTTCTTGGGAGTCGGGGCCAATGTGCCGTTCTGGGAAATTAGTTAACTTTGAACTGCTTTGACTAATTATTTCACTAATGATTGGTTCATGGCTGGATTGGGGAATAGGTGGGTAACTTACCACAAGTTGAACTCCAAACGTAACTACTTCATATTTTGCAACAAATATTCAAATATGTAGGGACAAGTCCCTACATATCTCATCTACTCCCCTTCTACCAGGGCGCGGTACTCATCAGCGATCAAAGCATCCCGCACCTCATCGGGGTCATTGATACGCACTTTTAACAACCAGGCTTCGCCATAGGGGTCTTCTGCTATTTGTTCGGGAGACTCAAGTAAAATCTCATTGCGTTCTATGACTGTACCGGTAACTGGTGAATTGAGGTCTTCAACGGCTTTCACAGATTCAATGGTGCCAAAAGTTTCTCCCTTGGTTACTAGGTCACCAATGTCTGGTAATTCCAAAAAGACAACATCACCCATTTGGTCTATAGCAAATTCAGTAATACCAATGGTGCCAATTTCTCCATCTAGCCGCACGTATTCGTGAGTATCCTGGTATTTCAAATCCTGCGGATATTCAAAAGACATTTTAGTTTTTTCCTTCCATCTCAAAATAGTTAGCGCCCACAGTTCCCTCAGTTATGGTCGGTCATGATCGCGTTTCCTAATTATATGAGGTCTACCATAGTTACCTTTTCCCTGGTTTAGGGGTCGGGTATGGCTTACGCAAGCGGTAGCTATCGGTGTACCTACTCAACCAAGAAATGCCATAACCATCATTTAAATTGAGTAACTCAAAACACATTATCAGTTAGTGAGACGATTTTGGGAGCGATAAAACGGACGTTTGACTACAACACCCGGGTAATTCTTACCACGTATATCTACTTCTAACTGTTCACCCACCTTTGTTAATTGAGTAGGAACATAGGCTAAGGCTATAGGATAGCCTAATGTGGGGGATAAAGTCCCGCTGGTAATCTCGCCCACAACTTCACCTGCTGATAGAATGGGGTAGCCATGGCGCGCAATATTCCGCCCTGACATTTGTAAGCCGATTAACCGCTTCTGCACTCCCTGGGCTTTTTGTTGTGCTAAAATTTCTCTACCGATGAAATCATCTTTACTGTCAAGGTGAACTAGCCACCCTAAACCCGCTTCTAGGGGGGTGGTGGTGTCGTCAATATCTTGACCATAAAGGGCCATGGCTGCTTCTAGTCTTAGGGTGTCTCTAGCACCTAGTCCGCAAGGGGTAACGCCGGTTTGATGCAGTCTTTGCCACAATTCTATACCCTGATCTGCATCTAGCATGACCTCAAAACCATCTTCCCCGGTGTAACCGGTGCGGGCGATAAATGCGGGTTTACCCAGTAGAGTTGTTTGGAGATGACCAAAGGGTTTAATAGGTTGTAGGTCTGCTTGTACTAAGCTCTGAAGATGTTGAACGGCCTCTGGTCCTTGGATAGCAATTAATACTTTTGACTGTGACAGGTCTTGAAATTCTACTTGATTTTGGTCTAGTTGCTCTAATAGCCATGCTTTATCTTTATCTGTGGTGGCTGCATTGACGATTAGTACAGCCTTTTGTGTGCCGGTGCTGTCCTCACCTTGATAGTATATAATAATGTCGTCAATAATTCCTCCCTGGGGATTGAGTAAGACTGTGTATTGTGCTTCACCTGGTTTTAGTCGGTTTAGGTCTGAGGGTACTAAGGGCTGAAGTTGGTTAATTAGGTGTTTACCTTGAAGGGTGAATTTACCCATGTGGGAGATATCGAACATCCCCGCGGTGGTTCTCACAGCTTCATGTTCCTGAGTAATACCAGTAAATTGTACAGGCATTTCCCAACCGCCAAAGCTGGTAAAACGGGCTTTGAGTTCTGCACTTAGTTGATATAAGGGGGTTCGCCTTAAGGATGGGGTGATGTCTTGTTGATGAGCCACAGGTATTTATGCGATCGCAGGTCATTATATATCCTAGGGTATGCTCTATAGTTATGGCTCAGGCTAGCCGGGGTTAATCACCGTCAGTAAGCTGTAATAGTGAATAATATAATTGTTGAGATTTGTTAACAAAAAAATGATTAAGTATTGGCAACTACTGGCTAGTTTGGTTTTAGTTACCTTTGTGTTTTTCTTCCCCCTCTCCGCTCAAGCTGCTAGTTCTTCTAGTATTACCCGTTCTGTGGGTGAGGAAGTAGGGGTAAAAGATTACTCTGGTCAAGATTTGGTGGGGACTGAGTTTACCAATGTGGTTTTAAAGAAGACTAATTTTAGTAATACGAATTTCCGCGGCGGTGTGTTCAATGGCTCTTTGTTAGAGGGGGTAAATCTCCATGGTGCAGATTTTAGCGATGGTATAGCCTATTTGACTAAGTTTAAAGGTGCTGATTTAACCGATGCTGTATTTACCAATGCGATGATGTTACGTTCTATCTTTGAGAATGTGGACATCACCGGGGCTGATTTTACCGATGCGATTTTAGATGGACCGGAAATTAAAAAACTGTGCGCTCAAGCTAGTGGGGTGAATCCTCAAACTGGTGTAGATACTCGCGAATCTCTCCAATGTAAGTAATAATACAGTATATTCCTTATAATTCAGGAATATAACTGAGAAGCCAGGGGTGAAAACCCCTGTTTAGATGTATTTAAGTTCATTAATTCCCTGGTGCTAATTTAGTAATACTTGCTTTGCTGCAACTTCCATCAGCTTTTCTCTGCTTTCTCTCGCTTGTTTTAATTTGGCTTCTAGGCGATCGCACAGGGACATCAGGCGATCGCACTTCTCTACAATCCGTTTTTGTTCTGCAAGGGGTGGGAGGGGAAATGGATTTTGGGCTACGTAGTTATTAGGAACTCGCTTTTGACCTGCGGTTCCTGTCATAATGGGAATCGCATTTTTGATAAAGGATACAGACTTAAAATAAATCAAGACATATTCAGGATATGTGAGATTATTAATAGGTCTAAAAATATGCAATTCAGTTGTCCCTGCTCCAGCCTGATTTTTTAACCCTCGCATAACACAAGACTTACCATTCTGAAAACAGGGGGTAATCTTAGCAATAGCAACATCCCCTTCAGCAAAATGTGTAAATCCTTTTTTAACTTCCCCCCATTTTCTAGTCTCATACTTAAGTGGATTGCCATATTTTTGTGGTATTAGGTTCATTGGAATGAATGCTACATCCAAATCATCTGGTAAACCATTTCTTGGATTAATCAAGCCAATTGTTTCTAAATTAGTCCAGCACCAATTACCGGGCAAAATTTCTAAATCTAGCTCTTCTTCATTCGATAAATTTAAATCAGCTTTTTGTATTTTATTGCCATAACTTAATTGTTGCTTTTTACAAATTATTCTATCTAACAGAACTGAAGCAGGTTCATCATTTGGATCTTGTCTTACAAGCTTACCCATGACAGCCAATTGCAAAATCAACTCCCGCAACTTAGCTGTTGCATTTGGCGCATCAGTCAACAAATCAAAATTTGTAAAAAAAGTATCTACTTTCATTTAAACGGATTCACAATTTCTAATTTATTATCTACCAATAACCCATGGTGCATATCTTCAGAATAGAGAATACTTGCTCCCCCAGCTAAAGCACAAGCAACAATTAAACTATCCCAAAAAGAGAAATTATACCTACTCCTAAGATTAGAAGAGTTCACAAAAATATCACGATTAAATGTAACTATGTGATAACCCTGATAAAATGCCTCTATTAACTGTTTTATTTTTTGCTCAGTAAAAGAAGATTTTTTAATGAGATTAAGACATACTTCATTAATAACTTGTGTACTAATGATTACCCCTTCACCATTGACTAAACCACAAGCTATATGGCGTTTGTTAATGTATTCATGATTTGCCAGGGCATAAATCCAGATATTAGAATCTAGAAAATGTCCATTCTCATGAATTGCGCTCATAAATCTCCTCTCGTGTCAAAGGTGGCCATTCAAACTCAACCGGATGCTCCATCAGTTCAGCAATAATATCTACTGCTGCTGTTCTTCTAGCTTTTTTCATCACAATTACTTTTACAGACTCTCCATCTAGTTCTCCTTGATAAATTTCAGGAATTTGAATTACACCATCTTTGACAATACCTTGAAATTCTACTACTTCCATCTGCATAATCTCATCTCCAGAGATTTTAAGATATTTTGTTTCTATCTATTATTCTATAGTTTGATCAACTTGATCATTCAAAGCTGACATCAACTCAAATTTTAACTTACCGCGCACATCATCTAACTCAGCCATGAGTTTGTGATATTCTGCTAACATTTCATCTAAATCAGCCTGTGCTACATCAACTTGGTGGGGATTCTTAATATCTAGGTTGTAATTATTCGCCTTTAAATCAGTAATTGTAACTTTCCACGCAAATTCATTC
This sequence comes from Anabaenopsis sp. FSS-46, assembly GCF_029891665.1. Classification (NCBI taxonomy): domain Bacteria; kingdom Bacillati; phylum Cyanobacteriota; class Cyanophyceae; order Nostocales; family Nodulariaceae; genus Anabaenopsis; species Anabaenopsis sp. FSS-46. The sequence continues at coordinate 22,881 of NZ_JANQDG010000001.1, forward strand.
TCCTCGCGGTTATCCCACCATTGCTGCTCTGGTGCAAATTCCTCAAAGCGAATCGGCTTAGTTTTAGAATATGACTTATACCCCATTGGGTAGGGGTGTTCATAATACCAGATAGTTTCTGTGGGTTCTCCTTTAGTGAAAAATAGCAGATTAGTCTTAATACCTGTGTAGGGATTAAATACCCCATTTGGTAACCGCACAATTGTATGTAGATTGCAATCTTGCAGCAGTTTTTCCTTAATGCGAGTTTTCACACCTTCCCCAAACAGGGTTCCATCGGGTAAAACTATTGCGCCTCTACCGCCTTCTTTGAGTAAATTAACAATCAGCACTAAAAATAAATCTGCTGTTTCCTTGGTGCGGAAGGTAGCGGGGAAATTATCCTCAATTCCATCTTCCTCCATCCCCCCAAAAGGCGGATTAGTAATAATGACATCTACCCGTTCTTGAGGACTGTAATCCCGCAATGGTCGCGCCAAAGTATTATCGTGTTCGGCTGCGGGTATATCAATACCATGTAAAATGAAATTAGTGATACACAGATTATAAGGTAAGGGCTTTTTCTCGGTTCCGCAAATTGTCCTTTGCAGAACTTGTGGGACATCAGCACTTTGGAAATGTTGGCGAATGTAATCAATAGTTGCTGTTAAAAAGCCACCTGTACCACAAGCGGGGTCAAGGACAATTTCCCCTAGTTGTGGTTTGATTCTATCGACAATAAACTTAGTCACCGCACGGGGAGTATAATATTCTCCTGCATTTCCCGCACTTTGCAAATCTTGGAGAATCTTTTCATAAATTTCGCTGAACTGTTTTTTCTGCTCTTTTTTATTAAAGTCAATTTCATTAAGTTTGTTAATTACTTGGCGGATGAGAGTACCATTTTTCATATAATTGTAGGCATCTTCAAATACCTTACCAATCATTTGCCCACGGGGATCATTGGTGGTAGTTCTCAGGTCTTTGAGAGTTTTAAATAAAGTATTATCGACAAAATCTAGTAAAGCATCTCCGGTAATTCCTTCTGCATCCGCAGCCCAGTTACGCCAGCGTAAACTTTGAGGAATAGGAGATTTATAATTATCCTCTAGGAGTTCGTATTCTTGTTCACGAGCATCAAAAACCTTGAGAAAAATCATCCAAACTAATTGACTGATGCGTTGTGCGTCACCATCAACGCCCGCATCTTTGCGCATAATATCTTGAATAGTTTTAATTGTAGTGCTGATGGACATAATAAATTTTGTCTTTGTCCCGTTTGTCCTAGTGGGTGGCTGAATCTCTTAACCAGGATACTGGTAAACCCCACTACATAGCAAGGTCATAAATTTTCTGTTTTAATTCTTGCAAAATTTGTAAATAATTCTGCTTACCGCCAAAAATATTAATGATCTCTAAGGGAGTACCTAAATCACTGATGGGTTTAACTTTTAACACATCCAGAGTTTCAATATCTTCAACTCCCCGATCAGCGTACTTATCTAACAAAGCATTTAAAACCGTTCTGGCTTGTTCCCCATACCTGCTAAAGTAGTTACCCTTGCGGACATTGTTCGCCCTTTCCTTGCGTGTCAGTGGTGGTTGGTCAAAAACGACATGACAAATTAAATCTAAGGGGTCAAAATCCTGACCAATCTCTTTTTCTAAAGCTTCCCAAAGTACACCCAATTCTTGTAACTCCTGAATAATCGCCTGTTTCTGCTCACTAGAGCGCCATTTTTTTAAGAAAATATCTAATGAAGCGTACTCCTGAGTCACTGTTTTGCGAGTATAGTCTTTAATTGATTCTGTAATTAGCTTACCGTCTTTACCGTAGTATTGCTCTCTAATCAGAGTAACGTTAACTTCTTGATCTGCAACTACATACTTTTCTCGCTTCTGCTTGCGGCTAATTTCACCATCATCTATGATCACCTCATCATCCCCATGATCAGGGGGATTAATTGGGTCATCGGGTTTGGGTTGATAAATTTGTACAGGTTCACCATCAAAGTCAGGGTCAGCAAATAACTGGGTTGCTTTCTTAAAATCTATAATGGTGAAGAACATTTTACCGTAGTCTTCATCAATGCGAGTTCCCCGCCCAACTATCTGCTTAAATTTAGTCATAGACAGAATGCGCTGATCTAAAACAATCAACTTGCAAGTTTTAGCATCAACACCGGTGGTGAGTAACTCAGAGGTGGTAACAATGGTGGGATATTTACTTTCTGAGTTGATAAAATTATCTAATTCTGCCTTACCTTGAGCATCATCCCCAGTAATTCGCATAATGTAGCGACTATTCTTGGCGACTAAATCAGTATTTTCATTCACCAATGCTACCCGCATCCGTTCCGCGTGGTCTGTGGTTTCACAAAAAACGATAGTTTTGGCAAAGCGATCGCTGGATTTGAGATAATCAGAAATTATCCGTGCTACTAACTCAGTGCGCTTCTCTAACACCAGGGTTTTATCAAAATCTTGCTGATTAAATATCTGGTCGGGAATTTCTTTACCGTATTTATCCCGTTGTCCTGGTTTCGGTTTCCATCCACTCAAGTCTAGATCAAAATCAATGCGAATAACTTTATAAGGAGCTAAAAAGCCATCTTCAATCCCTTGTTTCAGGGAATAGGTAAAAACTGGCTCACCAAAATAATCAATATTAGAAACTTCCGCTGTTTCCCTGGGGGTAGCTGTCAAGCCAATCTGGGTAGCGCTGCTAAAATAGGTTAAAATATCTCGCCATGCTGAATCCTCATTGGCGCTTCCCCGGTGGCACTCATCTATTATAATTAGGTCAAAAAAATCTGGAGAAAATTGGCGATAAATGTTTTTCGCCCCTTCATTTCCCGTCACTGCTTGATATAGGGAGAGATAAATTTCATAGGATTTATCTACCTGTCGCTGCTTAATTTTTGTCATTTTTGAGCCAAAGGGTTTAAAATCATTGACTCTAGTTTGATCAATTAAAATGTTGCGGTCTGCTAAAAACAGAATACGCTTTTTTGCTCCCGACTTCCACAACCGCCAGATAATTTGAAAAGCTGTAAAAGTCTTACCTGTACCCGTGGCCATCACTAACAAAATCCGGTTTTGTCCTTTGGCGATCGCCTCAATTGTGCGGTTAATAGCAATTTGTTGATAATAGCGGGGTTGTTTTTGCTCAGGACTGGGGTAGTAATCTTGGGAAATAATCCCCTGAATTTCCCAGTCAATCCCCTTCCAATTACAGTATTTTTGCCAAAGGTCTTCTGGTGTGGGGAACTGGTCAAGGGGAATTTCTCGCTCTCGCTGTCCCTCGGTCATAGTGCGATCGCACATCATAAAAGCGTCCCCATTAGCACTAAAGATGAATGGGACATCAATTAATTCCCCAGTGGCGATCGCCTGTTGCATTCCGGCGCTCACACTGTGATTATTATCCTTAGCCTCAATCACAGCTAGTGGTACACCGGGTTTGTAATACAGCACATAATCGGCGCGTTTTTGTTGACCCCGAATAGCAAGCTTACCCTTAACAATCACCCTCCCCTTTGTCAGCGTTACTTCCTCTCGAATCTGAGTATTGATATTCCATCCCTGATTCACTAAAGCTGGTGTGATGTACTTTGTACAGATATCACGTTCACTTAAAGATTTCTTATCAATAGCTTCTGACATAAAAGGCCTGCTGAAACTTGAGGTGTGTGAACACAAAAATACACAACCTCAGTATACAAGATTGGGTAGTCACCTTTAACCTCTGTTTCAACCACAACCGCTCACCCTCTCCTAATTAAAGGGAAGACTAGGGGAGACCAAGATTTGATTAACGGTAATGTTTACATCTGGTAGGGCGAGAATTGTTAAATTTTGACCCGCTGTGAATTTTCGCCTCAGCTGATAACCTGTATCTGTCGGTTGTTGATAAACTTCGACAAGTGAGTTAATATCTACTAACCAAACTTCCATGATCTTTGCTTGTGCATATAAGGGGATTTTCTCCTCTCGGTCATACATGACAGTAGAATCACTCACCTCAATTAATAAAAAAATATCCTCAGCTTGGGGGTGTGCGGTTTCATAAAAATCATCTCGGTGTTTGAGTAATGCCACATCTGGCTGAGGTTCTGAGTTATTATTTAATACAACGGGATTTTGAGCAGCAACTATTACCTGTTTCCCTAACAACTGCACCAACAAATTCACTAGTCGATTTACACAAGCTGCGTGTTTTGTCCCAATGGGCGACATCTCCAGAATTTCTCCCCGAATCAGTTCTACTCGGTCATTCTCTGTGAGAATTTCCGACTCAACCATTTTGTGATATTCCTCAACTGTAAATTTCCGTCTTAGCAATTGCACAGACATCATTACCTCGACTTTTTCGCCAGAAGACGATTAACAAAATAATATAACAAAATAATATAAATATGGAGCTAAGCGGATTCGAACCGCTGACCCCCTCAATGCCATTGAGATGCGCTACCAACTGCGCTATAGCCCCGAGTCATGCTTTATTATAATCCCTGAAGATTTGACTTTTGTCAAGCTGGATTTATGATTAATCTCTAATTCTTCAGGATTTTTTAAGACAATTGTAACAAATAGGTCATACAATGCCCCATGAGAAAATAAACAACTAACATAGCCGCCGCCGCCATGGCCACTAAGCCCCCAGCCAGCATTAAGGAAAACTCCTTATGCTGTACGGCTTTTTCCATCAGGTGCAAAGACCACGCCACTAGTGCGATGTCAAATAATAAAATTACAACCAACATAACATTTCTTCATATTTATTCATACTTATACACCAATCTTAACACTATTTCAGAAAACTGGATTGAACTTGTGATAAATCTGGTTAAATTTCCCTAAAATTTTGAACCTTAAGATAACAACCTGACTGGTACCGAGCGATCGCGTAAATACTCCTTAATTTCCCCCACACTTAATTGGCCGTAATGTAGTAATGATGCGAGTAACGCCGCTTCCGCCTTCCCCTGAGTTAAGGCGGTGTAGATGTGTTCACAATTACCAGCGCCACCGGAAGCAATCACAGGAACTTGTACAGATTCCGCGATCGCCCGCGTCAGTGCTAAATCATAGCCAGCTTGAGTTCCGTCAGCATCCATACTCGTTACTAGTAATTCTCCTGCGCCGCGTTTTTCCACTTCCTGTGCCCAAAGTAAGGCATCTAAACCAGTATTTTCCCTACCACCGCGGACGTAGACATCCCAGCCCGGATTTTCCGGGGCAATTCTGCGCCTGGCATCAATAGCAACAACTATGCACTGATTACCAAAGCGATCGCTAGCCCGATTAATCAAGTCTGGATCACGTACCGCTGCCGAATTAATACTAACCTTATCCGCCCCGGCTCGTAACAAAGCTTTAACATTTTCTAAGGATTGAATCCCACCACCCACAGTCAAAGGAATAAACACCTGTTCAGCAGTGCGGTAAACCACATCAATAATTGTGTCCCGATCTTCATGAGTAGCGGTAATATCGAGAAACACTAACTCATCAGCACCAGCCTCATTGTAAACTTTAGCCAGTTCCACCGGATCCCCCGCGTCTTTGAGATCGACAAAGTTAACTCCTTTAACAACCCGTCCCGCCTTCACATCTAAGCAAGGTAAGATTCTTTTAGACAACATAATAAATTTTTCACTCCTGGCTAATCATCTGGAATTTAAATTCTAAATTGACCTGTGTAATTCTCAGCAAAAAAAATTTTTTTTTGCTCTAGCCATGGTGGTTTAATCCTCAAACAGTCCTGAACTCAAGGTTGATAGCTGAATTATGGCGATAATCTCCTCGAAAAAACAGCCTCAAGAACCCAACGGGAAACCAAATCAGCCTACCCCGCGTCGCAGTGCATCTGACCAGAAGATTTTGCAACCGTCGGTAACAACTGACGAACAAAGTCACCCAGAAGAGAGTATCAGACCACAGCGATTTGCCGACTACATTGGACAGAAAGACTTAAAGGACGTGCTAGATATTGCCATCAAAGCAGCTAAATCAAGGGGTGAGGTGGTAGATCACTTACTGCTATATGGCCCTCCGGGATTGGGAAAAACAACAATGGCAGTAATTCTAGCATCGGAAATGGGAGTAAACTACAAAATTACCAGCGCCCCCGCCCTAGAACGTCCCAGAGACATTGTAGGCTTACTGGTCAACCTCAAACCTGGGGATGTCCTGTTTATTGATGAGATTCACCGCCTTTCCCGGATGACAGAAGAAATTCTCTATCCAGCCATGGAAGATTATCGCTTAGATATCACCGTTGGTAAAGGTTCTGGCGCTCGCATTAGAAGTATACCACTGAACAAATTTACCCTAGTGGGAGCCACAACCCGTGTAGGCGCTCTCACCTCACCCCTCCGCGATCGCTTTGGCTTAGTGCAGAAACTGCGGTTTTATGAAGTGGAGGAACTCAGCCAAATTATTTCCCGCAGCGCCGAGTTACTCAAAACCCCCATAGCAGCAGATGGTGCCACAGAAATTGCTCGTCGTTCCCGAGGTACCCCCCGGATTGCTAATAGATTACTTAAACGAGTCCGTGATTACGCCCAAGTGAGAATATCAGGTAAGATTACAGCAACCGTCGCCGCCGAAGCACTGGAACTATTTCAAGTAGACCCCTGCGGTTTAGATTGGACAGACCGCCGGATGTTGAGTGTGATCATTGAACAATTCAACGGCGGCCCAGTAGGATTAGAAACAATTGCCGCCGCTACCGGTGAAGATACCCAAACCATTGAAGAAGTTTATGAGCCTTACCTGATGCAAATTGGCTATTTAAGCCGCACTCCCAGGGGACGCACCGCCACCACCGCCGCCTACAAGCATTTGGGACTCAAGCCCCCTAATGAACAGTTATCTATGCTGTAATTGGGGGAAAATAAGGAAACTGAGAACTGGAAATTAAGGTAAATCTGGATGGTAAAATTAATTAGTATTTTGTTGAGTTTATTACTAGTATTCACCTGGAGTACACCAGCCATGGCAGTATCCCCAGGAGCAAGTATTACTCAAGAACAGCTAGAACAAGGCAATCAACTAGCTAATAAAGCTTTAGCAGCTACAAATAAAGGTGATTTTGCCACTGCGGAAATTTACTGGACACAAATTATTGAGCAGTTTCCCACTAATGCAGGTGCATGGAGTAACCGGGGAAACTCCCGGGTCAGTCAAAATAAATTAGCAGCAGCACTCACAGATTACAACAAAGCTATAGAATTAGCCCCCGATGCAACTGACCCCTATTTAAACCGTGGTGCAGCTTTGGAAGGGTTGGGGAAATGGCAAGAGGCGATCGCCGATTATAATCATATATTAGAACTTGACCCTAATGATGCCATGGCATACAATAACCGCGGTAATGCCAAATCGGGTTTAGGACAATGGCAAGAGGCGATCGCCGACTATCAAAAATCCGTAGAAATAGCCCCTAACTTTGCCTTTGCGCGGGCTAACTACGCCCTGGCCCTGTATGAAACCGGTCAAACCGACCCCGCCATCCACGAAATGAAAAACATAGTCCGCAAATATCCTAAATTTGCTGATATGCGCGCCGCCCTCACCGCCGCTTACTGGGTAAATGGTAACAAAGGGGAAGCCGAAAGTAACTGGGTAGCAGCCTATGGCCTGGATAATCGTTACAAAGATATAAACTGGGTCAAAAATATCCGCCGTTGGCCGCCCAAGATGGTAGCAGCTTTAGATAAATTTTTGCATCTTGAGTAATCAACAATTTATTTCTTACCAGATACTGCTAAGTCCCCGACTTCTTTAAGAAGTCGGGAATCTGATGGAAAAGTTTAAATTTTCCCCATTTGCTCTTGTAGTAATTCTCCTATTTTGACCGGATTGAGCTGCTCAACGTTACTTAAAACTACCGCTGCACCTGCTGTTAGTAAAGTTTGAGTATAAGCATGACTATGGGCAGCTGTGTCTTGGACGTGGGGCGGTAAAATTCCTACACCAATCCAATCCCGGTGAGGATGAATTTCTCTAGCTTTGTTGACCGTATACATATCAGCTACAGTATCTCCCACATAGATAATTGTGAGATTATTAACTTGATTTTCTAACATTTCCACGGTGGTAAACAGTCCTGTAGGGTCTGGTTTACCCGGTGCATCTTCCATGGCAATTAACACTGGTGACTGTAAACCCAGACGTTTTTGTAAAACATAGGTAGCAGAACCACGGGTAGCACCACTAAAAAATCCCCAAGCAATTCCAGCGGTGGTGAGGTTTTCTAAATAACTCGGTTGTAATAATAATGGTTCGTTACATATATACCCTGTCCAGTTCTCTGGGTCTGTACCGCGATAACGAGATTGGAAAAAGGCAACTATGGCATTGTAATCTAGTTGCAACTGCTGGCGAGTTTTCCCTTGGGATTCACAGTAGCGGTAAATAAATTCTTGGGAAGCTTCCCAATCATTATTCCATAGTCCTTCAGATTTGAGCTGATCAATGTCTCCGGGTGTGGGACGATAGGCGCTGTTGGTGAAATGCTCCACAGTATCCGCTAAAGCCCGACGGTAGGAGTTACCAACATCGCGCACCACGCCGTCAATATCGAAAACAACAACAGTTTTTACTGAAGATTTTGCCATCATAGGAGATTTTCTATTTTATGAGGTTATGGTAGAGCAATTTGTGACCACTATTTAGTCAATAAGTGAGGTATTGCGTTAGAATAAGCGATCGCATAGCACATACAGTGTAAGAATCCCCTGATATTCCCCGGAGGTGTGATTGACCCAATTTATTCTGAAAATTCTGTGGTTAGATGAAAACGTTGCCCTAGCAGTGGATCAAGTTGTAGGCAAAGGTACAAGTCCTTTGACTAAGTACTTTTTCTGGCCTCGCAATGATGCCTGGGAAGAGTTAAAAAAGGAATTAGAAGCTAAACACTGGATTAGTGATTTAGATCGCGTCGAATTGCTCAATAAAGCTACAGAAGTGATTAACTACTGGCAAGAGGAAGGCAGAAGACGACCGATGGCAGAAGCTCAATTGAAATTCCCTGAAGTTGCTTTTACAGGTAGCGCCTAAATATTACTTATGTTTTTAGATACAGTAAGTTTACTGCGGACAAGTACTATATAAATCACAAAAAGACTTGTGGGGTGGGTAGGAAAGCCCGCCCTTCTCAGCCCATAAAATTTGCTGTATCTTGAAATGAGCAGCGCCCCAGGCGCTGTTTTTACGATTGGGAATGCGTATGAGCAACGGATTTCTCACCCATAGGCACTTGCTAGCCACAATACAAAGCTTAAACAAAATATTATCTGTAATTTAGCTTGATCGACAAATAGAAAGACTACAATCAAAACGGACAAATTAGCACTGTAACAAAGGAGGATTACAAAGCTATGTCCGATTTAAACCGAGGAATTATGAAATTCAAGGGTGCCGATTCCCCCAGAGTAGTCACCATCTCTACTGTGCTACTCTTGGGTTCCATTGCCGCCTTAATTATATGGGCTTTACAAGCCGCCTATGCGCTAAACTAAGCCATTAGGAACTAAGATGGACACTGGCAACAACGGTTGATTCCGCAGCCACGTGTCCACCGACCAAGATAGATTAAAACGTCTTCGCTACCATAATGATTCAATCTTGGGGTGTCCTCGTTATTTTAATTGCTTGTCCCCTCTTGGGGTCTTTGCCAATTATTGCTTGGATTACCTATGCCCTGAAGGGTAGAAAATTATCACAAATTGGTACTAAAAACATCAGTGTCTCAGCCGCTTTTTATCACGGCGGCACATGGGTAGGAATCCTCGCGGTTATTTCAGAAGCCGTCAAAGGCATGGGCGCAGTTTTGCTGTGCCGTGTGTTTTTTCCCCCTGGATCCCCTTGGGAATTAATTGCTCTCATCGGCTTAGTCTTAGGGAGATATGGGGTGGGTAGAGGGGCTGGGACAACCAATGTTGTTTGGGGGATCCTGGTACATGATCCCCTGGTGGCAATATTTACAAGTTTATTGGCTATTATCAGTTTTATAGTTCTGCGATCTAGGCAATGGGTAAAATTCGGAGTTTTATTCCTGTTTCCTTGGTTGATGTTAGTCCTGAATATTGAGGATATACCCAAAATAATGGCGGCTGTGACCCTAGCGGGAGTATTGGGGTGGATTTATACAAAAATTCCCGATGACCTGAATTTACCAGCACCGGAGACTGATGCAGAGTCACAAGCAGCTTTTGCATATTTACGCGGGAATCACCGGATTTTTTGTTTAGATGACGAGTTGGATGCAAATGTGGTGGGACACAAAGCCGCAACATTATCTGAAATTAATCGCTGGGGCTATCCAGTACCTAAAGGATGGGTAATTTCCCCGGTTGATGATCCGGAAAATTTGATGGCAATTATTCAGCCTTCTCATCTGTCTCCTTTGGTGGTGCGCTCCTCTGCTATCGGAGAAGACTCTGAACAAGCTTCTGCAGCCGGACAGTATACAACAATTTTGAATGTTACTACCACCGAGCAATTACGAGATGCGATCGCCCAAGTACAAGCTTCTTACAATCATCCGTCTGCTGTACAATATCGTCGCGATCGCGGTTTACCAGATATGGCCATGGCTGTGCTGGTACAACAACAAATTCCCAGTGTGTATTCTGGTGTAGCTTTCAGTCGCGACCCCATTAGCCAACAGGGGGATGCAATTGTAATTGAGGCTTTACCAGGTAGTCCCACTCAAGTGGTTTCTGGTAAGGTGACACCAGAACAATATCGCGCCTTTGTGGTGGAAACAGAGAATGTTTCCTCTGTGCAAGTGGTGGGGGAAATGTCCCGACAGGAAGTAGAAGTACCACAAGCATTAATCAAACAAGTAGCATATTTAGTCCGCCAACTAGAAAAACAGTATCGCGGGGTACCCCAAGATATGGAGTGGACTTATGATGGTCAAAATCTCTGGGTTTTGCAGTCTCGACCTATTACTACTCTATTGCCCATCTGGACGAGGAAAATAGCCGCCGAGGTCATTCCTGGTGTGATTCATCCGTTAACTTGGTCGATTAATCGCCCCTTAACTTGCGGAGTTTGGGGAGATATTTTTACCGTGGTTTTGGGCGATCGCTCCTGGGGATTGGATTTTACCGCAACTGCTACTCTCCACTATTCCCGGGCTTATTTTAATGCTTCCCTGCTAGGAGAGATTTTTTTACGGATGGGTCTACCACCAGAAAGTCTGGAATTTCTCACTAGGGGGGCGAAGATGAGCAAACCGCCCTTAAAGTCCACTTGGGATAATTTACCAGGGTTAATGCGGTTACTCACGCGAGAACTGAGCTTAGAAAAAGACTTTAAGCAGGATTATAGTAAAAAGTTTCTGCCTAGTTTGTCAGAATTAGCACATGAATCAATAGAAGAACTGACAGCAGCCCAGTTATTGGAGAGAATAGATTATATTCTGGAATTACTACGCACTGCAACTTATTACAGCATTTTAGTACCCTTGAGCGTGGCTTTAAGACAGGGTATTTTTCGCGTTAAAGATGGGGAAATTGATCACAGTATAGCTCCGGAGGTAGCAGCATTGCGATCGCTGACTGCTTTAGCCGCACAGGCGAAACAGCAATTACCTGACTCGAAACCGGATCAAGTCTTTGAAGAATTGGCGCAAACACCAGAAGGAGAGAAAATTCTCGATGAATTTAACCAATTGCTGGAAGATTACGGTTATTTGAGTGATGTGGGCACAAATATTGCTGTTCCTACCTGGAAAGAAAACCCCCAACCCATCAAGGACTTGTTTTTACAGTTATGGCAAAATGCAGCAGAGACGGACAAACCGGTGAGGTTGACAAAGCGCAAACGGGGTGTAGTACAGCGCCGGGTAGATATTAAAGGACAAGTTACCGAAATTTATTCTCGTTTCTTAGCTGAATTGCGGTGGCGATTTTTAGCTTTAGAGCAAGCTTGCTTAAAATCCGGCTTAATCCAGCAAAGTGGGGATATCTTTTTTCTAGAGTTGAACGAAGTCCGGCGTTTAGTAGCAGGCGATGATATTGAACTGAGGGAAGATTTATCTGAGATAGTAGAATTTAGGCGATGGCAATTCCAGCAAGATAGTGAATTTCATCAAATCCCCCTTTTAGTTTATGGTCATACACCACCCCATCCCCTTCCTCCCTCCCCACTGTACTCAGACCAAGTATTACAGGGTATTCCCGCTAGCCACGGTCAAGCGGAGGGTCGGATTAAGATAGTACGAGACTTGCAACAATTACCAGAAGTAGACCGCCACACAATCTTAGTAGTACCTTATACAGACTCAGGCTGGGCACCTTTGTTAGTTAGAGCAGGAGGCTTAATTTCTGAAGCTGGCGGAAGACTGTCTCACGGTGCTATCGTAGCTCGTGAATACGGTATTCCCGCTGTGATGGATGTTTATAATGCTACAGTGAGACTAAGAGATGGGCAACGGGTACGCATAGATGGGTCAAGAGGAATTATCGAATTGTCTAACAAGTTGAGATCAGATTGAAGGAGTGTGTTCTGGTTTCCAGTCAGCAGTTGAGTCCTCCGTGATCTGAGCTAATGCCAGAACCGCAAAATCTTGGTAAGCTGATGTCTAATATCTACAGCACTAAGATTGAGATGATTTAATCCCAACGCTGTATTTTCAGAGAACCAACTAGAAAATGGCTCTTAATCAATCCAGTCTCAAAGAGGATAGTGATGTCGGTGGGAATACGCTACAATTGGCAGAAAGCAGAGATTCAGGCGATATACAACCAGCCATTCCTAGAGCTGATTTATCAGGCTGCTAGCGTGCATCGTCAATATCATGACCCCAGAAAAATACAGGTTTGTAAGCTGATATCAATCAAAACTGGCGCTTGTCCCGAAGATTGTGGTTACTGCGCCCAGTCTTCCCGTTATAAAACTGAGGTAAAGCCCCAAGCACTGCTAGAAAAGGAAACAGTTGTTAACATTGCTCAACAAGCTAAAGCACAGGGTGTGAGTCGGGTTTGTATGGGTGCTGCTTGGCGGGAGGTGCGGGATAATTCGCAATTTGAAACAGTGCTGGACATGGTGAAAGAAGTCACGGATATGGGTCTAGAGGTGTGCTGTACTCTGGGAATGCTCAACACAGACCAGGCCAAACGCCTAGAAGCGGCCGGACTATATGCTTATAATCATAACTTGGATACTTCCCAGGAATATTACAATACTATTATTACCACGAGAACTTATGGCGATCGCCTCAATACAATTGACAATGTAAGACAAACAAACGTCACTGTTTGTTCTGGGGGTATCCTGGGTTTAGGCGAAAGTGTCGAGGATCGCGTGGGGATGTTACAGACACTGGCGAATTTACAACCTCATCCCGAGTCAGTACCGATTAATATTCTGTCCCAAGTCCCGGGTACGCCCCTAGAAAATCAGCCAGATGTCCCCATTTGGGAAGTAGTGCGCATGATTGCTACAGCCAGAATTATTATGCCAACTTCTGATGTGCGTCTGAGTGCAGGTAGGGCGAGACTTTCTCAAGTGGAACAAGCTTTATGTTTTATGGCTGGGGCTAATTCTATTTTTTCCAGCGATGATCAGAAAATGCTCACTGTCACTACCCCCTGTCCAGATTACGACGCTGACAGACAAATGCTGAATTTGCTGGGGTTAGAAATGCGTCCCCCCCAGCAAAGACCCCAACAAGTGACAACTCCCGCAGTTGTGGGATAAACTCACCCCCAACCCCTCCCCCAAGGGACGGGAGGAGGGGCAAAAAATAGGGTAATTCTAGAAAACCCAGAATCACCCCAGTTTTAGTTAAACTGCAACCAAAGTTAGTTAAGCAAAAGCAGCAGTTCTGACATCGTTGTTTGTCAAAATCTCTTGCAATTCCTCAGCATCTACTGTTTCTTTCTCCACCAGCATTTTGGCGATTTCATCCAGAATGTGGCGGTTGTTAACCAATACTTCCTTAGCACGTGTATAGGCTACATCAACGAGTTTACGCACTTCTTCGTCAATAGCAGCAGCAGTTTCTTCGGAGAAATCACGCTCTGACATGATATCTCTGCCTAAGAACATATTACCTTGCTGACGACCTAAGGCCACTGGACCGAGGCGATCGCTCATACCAAAGCGGGTAATCATCTGACGGGCCACACGGGCTACTTGTTGCAAGTCGTTAGAAGCACCTGTGGTAACTTCTTCATCACCAAAGATTAATTCTTCAGCCAGACGACCGCCTAAAGCTACCGCCATTTGATTTTCCAGATAAGCACGGCTGTACAACCCTGTATCCATGCGGTCTTCACTGGGAGTAAACCAAGTCAAACCACCAGCACGACCGCGGGGAATAATGCTGATTTTTTGTACTGGGTCATAGTCGGGCATTAAAGCACCCACTAAAGCGTGACCAGCTTCGTGATATGCTACTAGGGTTTTGCGCTTTTCGCTCATTACCCTATCTTTTTTCTCTGGTCCAGCTAAGACGCGATCAATGGCATCATTGATTTCATCCATAGCAATTTCAGTTAAATTGCGCCGTGCTGCTAAAATTGCAGCTTCGTTGAGCAAGTTGGATAAATCCGCACCGGTAAACCCAGGAGTCCGACGGGCGATTTTATCCAGGTCTACATCCTTGGCTAAGGTCTTACCACGGGCGTGAACTTTAAGAATTTCGCTACGTCCTGAATAGTCGGGACGGTCTACAACCACCTGACGGTCAAAACGACCAGGACGCAACAGAGCAGCATCTAAGACATCAGGACGGTTGGTAGCGGCAATAATGATAATACCGGTATTGCCTTCAAAACCATCCATTTCGGTGAGTAACTGGTTGAGGGTTTGTTCCCGTTCATCGTTACCACCGCCTAAACCTGCACCCCGTTGACGACCTACCGCGTCAATTTCATCGATAAATACAATACAGGGGGCGTTGGTCTTAGCTTGCTCAAACAAATCGCGGACGCGGGAAGCACCCACACCTACGAACATTTCTACAAACTCAGAACCGGAGATAGAAAAGAAGGGTACACCAGCTTCACCAGCTACAGCACGAGCCAAGAGGGTTTTACCTGTACCAGGAGGACCTACTAACAATACACCTTTAGGAATTTTTGCCCCTACTGCGGTAAAGCGGTCGGCGTTTTTGAGAAAGTCTACTACTTCGTTTAATTCCAGTTTGGCTTGGTCAATACCGGCGACATCACCGAAGGTAACTTGAGTTTGGGGTTCCATTTGCACTCTGGCTTTGGATTTACCAAAGTTCATAGCTTGGTTACCAGGACCACTTTGAGCGCGACGTAGTAAGAAGAATAAGCCAACCAGAAGTAATACAGGGAAGAATAAACTGCTCAGTGCTTTGAACCAAAATCCTTCATCAGTTTGGGGGAGAACAGAAATATCAACGCCCTTGTTACTCAAATTAGTGATTAAGTCAGGGTCATTGACTAAATTCACAATCTTTTTGTCACCGTCTCTGGAGGTAACAAGTGCTGTAGAGCGGTCTGCACTCAGACTGACTCTATCTACTCTGCCTTTGTCAACTTCTTGAATAAATTGACTGTATCGCCATGTTTCTCTAGTTTGAGGTTGTTTGTCAAAGAATGCTGTTCCTAAAGCGATGACAACTATAAAAAGCAGTGCATAAAGCCCCGCATTTCTCCATCTTTTATTCACTGAGGTCTATCCTCCTGTATTTTGTGTGAGTTAGCGTAGCTTCTCTAATATGAGAGGGCATTATTAAGAATTATGTTAACTTATCTTAAGGTATAACATAACATGACGGCTGTCATGTTAGAAAAGCTCTCTGATTTGTTCCAAACTAAAATGGTAAGGATTATATTGTAGAGACCCTATAGGCTGGTGAACCGTATGTATGGGGATAATTTCTACCACACTATTAGTGTAGGCGATCGCTTCAAATCCCCTGACTAATTCGGCATTCCAGGGCGACTCATGCACCATGGGCAGATGATTGAGCAATTGCGATCGCACAATTCCCGGTAATATTCCCTCTGTGAGTGGTGGTGTCCACCAACTACCATTTTGCCAGCCCCAAAGGTTACCTGTGGTAGTTTCAAGCCAATTACCTGCGCCATCGATGAAAATGGCCTCCTGAGAATTTAACTGTTGGGCGTGAGTCCTCCCTAACCAAGCACTCAGGTAGTTACCAGTTTTATGAGCAGGAAGACTGCGATACAAGTTCGACATTGCCAAAGTTGTGGTAATACCGTGTTTTTGCTTGGTGATTAAATCTGGTGGTAATAACCTCCCAGTTATCCACTCCCTCCCATCTGCAAACAGGGTAATTCTGAGAATGGGGAAATTTTCCGCCAGAATTTCTGCACCTTGACGCACCAGATTCCAGCTTGGTTCTCGCCAACCAAAAGCTTGTACTGATAATAGTAGGCGATGGCAATGTGCCACCCAGTTAGTTAAACTACTATCGAGGCTTTGCTCATAAACCCGCATTGTTGTAAATACCGTAGCCCCATAAAGTAACCCCGGGTCATGAATATCTAATTCTAGGGTTTGAGATTTTCTGAGTTTGCCATGGTACCAATAAATAAAACTAACCTCCCTGGGGGTTAAACCTACTACTTGAGATCATCCTAATAAATCAGCGCGGGGTTTAAAAGTTTCTATTTCCCGCAGTTTTTCATAAAGTTCCCGTTCTTCAGGTGTGATACTTTTAGGTGTAACAATTTGAATTTCTACTAATTGATCGCCACGTTTACCATTTTCCCCGGGGTAGCCTTTATTTGCTAACCGCAGTCTTTGACCACTCCTGACACCCGGAGGGATAGTCATTTTCACAGGGCCATCTAAAGTCGGTGCTTCTACTTGTCCTCCTAAAACCGCTTCACAGGGAGTGACTGGAACTTGGCAAAATATATTGAACCCTTCTAGTTTAAATAGCCCATGGGGCAATACTGTTATTTTCAAGTAGAGGTCACCACCACCAATACCTTGATTGCGTAACCGGATACTTTGACCTGTTACCATAGCTGGGGGCATATTTACTTCCAGCGATCGCCCATCTTCTAGGCGAATCCGTTCTTTGCCACCTTCATAAGCTTTTTCCAGTGGTAAAGTTAATCTAGCTTCAATATCTCGGCGGGGTGTGCGCGGTGGGCTTTTAGGAACCGTATACTCAACCCGACTTTTAGGAGAACGAAATGGATCGCTTTTGGTACTACTACTAACATTTCTGGTGTCTTGACGACCCCCTACACCAATGACTTGATTAATAAAACTCTCAAAATCGGAAAATTGTTCGGGATTTACATCTTCAGTGGTGCTGCGACCATTGGAGGAACCAGACCAGCTTTTAGATTTGGGTGCTTTGCTAGCAGTAAAACCTTTTTGTTTCCAGTAGCGGCTAAATTGGTCGTATTGCGATCGCCTGGCTGTATCAGAAAGGACTTCGTAAGCCTCACCGATATCTTTAAACTTTTCCTCGGCGGCTTTATTTCCCGGATTGAGATCCGGGTGATATTGTCTTGCTAACCGGCGATAAACCTTTTTAATTTCTTCACCGGAAGCATCCTTAGGTACTCCTAAAATTTCATAGTAATCGCGAAAATTCTGCAAATTTTGCATAGTTCAGTTATTTTACTTTTAATTGTAGTAATAGGGACTGATGACTGTTAAATATTGACTAATAACTACAACCAATCATCGTCATCATCCCAGTTATCCTGGTAACTTGGTCGAGAAGGCTTGCGAGAGGAACGCTGCTCATAGTCTGGGTAGCGACTATCTTTGCTGTAACCCCTATCGTAGTCTCTGTTGTAATTTTTGCCATAGGAATCACGTTCGCGATATGTATCACGGGAAAAATTGGTTTCCCGTTCCTTATCACCGCCTGTAAAAATGTCACGAATCGTCCCAAACAAGTCTTCCTCTTCGTCCTCAGCATAATACTCCCGAACTTCTCGGTTTAGTTCATATAAAGCATCTTGTAAGTCAGCATAGGCTTGATCAATGCCGCGATCTTCATTTTCCTGGAGACTCTCACGCAGTTCCCGACAAATACTATCAATTCGCTGGCGGCGATTGCGGGCAAACTGCATACCAAATTCCAGTGCCACTTCTCTGAGTTGGCGTTCTGCCTGTAAAATCAAAGCCTCAGAACGAGTGCGTTTTTCTACTCTTTCTTTGCGTTCTCGGTCAACATCCGCGTATTTTTGAGCATCCTGAATCATGCGATTTACTTCTGATTCACTCAAAGTAGAAGCCCCTTGAATTGTGATACTTTGTTCTCGTCCGGTGGTTCTATCGAGGGCTGTCACCTGCAAAATACCGTTAGCATCAATATCAAAAGATACTTGAACCTGGGGAATTCCTCTTGGTGCTGGGGGGATGCCATAGAGCTTAAAACGTCCCAGTGATTTGTTATTTGATGCCATTTCCCTCTCACCCTGGACTACGTGAATTTCCACACTGTTTTGGTTATTTTCTGATGTAGAGAAAATATCAGAACGGCGCACTGGGATAGTAGTGTTACGGGGGATGAGTTTTTTCATCACACCGCCAATGGTTTCCAGTCCCAAAGATAATGGTGTCACATCCAAAAGCAGCACGTCTTTGAGTTCACCCGCCAGAATACCGGCTTGAATAGCAGCACCTATTGCCACCACCTCATCAGGATTAACATTTTCGTTAGGTTCTATCCCAATTAAGTCACGCACTAACTGCTTCACCATTGGTATGCGTGTAGAACCACCAACTAGTACCACTTCTTCAATATCTACCGGTGAGAGTCCAGAATCTTTGAGTGCGCGTTTAACTGGTGTACGTAAACGTCCCATCAAGTCCACACACAAACCCTCAAACTGAGAACGAGTCAGGCGAGTCTCTAGATGTTTAGGGCCGTCCTCCGTAGCAGTGATAAAGGGTAAGTTAATTTCGGTGACGCTGACAGCGGAAAGTTCAATTTTCGCCTTTTCTGCGGCTTCCATGAGGCGTTGTAAAGATTGCCGCTCGCGTCTTAAATCTACCCCTTCAGCCTCCAGAAATTTATCTGCTAACCAATCTACTATTTGTTTGTCAAAGTCATTACCACCTAGTTGAGTATCTCCACTGGTAGCTTTAACTTCAAAAATGCCATCACCAACTTCCAAAATTGAGACATCAAAAGTCCCACCACCCAAGTCAAAAACAAGGATAGTTTCAGTTGCACCCCGATCTAATCCATAAGCCAAAGATGCGGCTGTAGGTTCATTAAGAATCCGCAACACTTCTAAACCAGCAATTCTGCCAGCATCGCGGGTAGCCTGTCGTTGAGAATCATTAAAATAAGCGGGAACCGTAATTACCGCCCCTGTCACGGTTTCCCCCAAATAGCGACCAGCATCGTCTGCCAATTTTTTGATCACCATGGCGGAAATTTCTTCCGGGGCGAAATCCTTTTTCAGACGTGGACAGGGAATTGTCACATTACCTAATTCGTTTTTACGGATAGTATAAGGTACACGCTTAGATTCCTGGCTGAGTTCATTATACTGCCGCCCAATAAAGCGTTTAACCGCAAAAAATGTATTTTGGGGGTTCAGAACAGTTTGCCGTCTGGCCATTTGCCCAACAACCCTTTCGCCTTCTTTGCTGAAGCCGACAACAGAGGGGGTTGTGCGCATTCCTTCTGCATTGGCAATCACCACCGGCTTGCCACCCTCCATTACGGCGACTACTGAGTTGGTTGTACCCAAGTCGATGCCGACTACCTTGCCCATGGGTTACTCTTCTCCTAGTGTGTCTTGTACGTTTAATTTAATTATGCGGTACTACCTCTAGTTGTTGGATATTGGATGAAAACACCTCAATGGTATGATAGTCATTGTTAAGGTAAGAAGTAGAGGAGTTTAAGCTTGAGGAGCTAGTTGCAACACTAGGATAACATTGACAATGCTAAGTATGTCCAAGTAGCTGAAATCTTATCTTTGTCATCCCCTACCCCCCAAACCAGAGAGATTGAGGTTATCCATTGACAGGGCATTTTCAGGAATCCTCACGACTGATAAAACCCTCCACCACCAGGGGTTTCAATCACAAAAACATCTCCTGGCTGCATCTGCACTGTTGCTGTGCTGCCTAAATCCTCTTGTGTTCCATCTTGATGCTGTATCCAGTTGCGCCCCACCTGACCAGGTTCTCCCCCATTTAATCCGAAGGGAGGAACACGGCGATGTCCAGACAGAATATTAGCTGTCATTGGTTCAAGGAACTTGATCCGGCGAATCACGCCGTTACCACCTGAATATTTGCCTTTACCCCCGCTATTGGGACGTAAACAAAAGCTTTCTAACAAGACGGGATAACGAGTTTCTAAAATTTCTGGGTCTGTCAAGCGGGAGTTAGTCATGTGGGTTTGAACTGCATCAGTACCATCAAAGTTAGCCCCTGCGCCGGAACCACCGCAGATGGTTTCATAATATTGATAACGCTCATTACCGAAAGTAAAATTATTCATCGTTCCCTGAGAAGCAGCACTCACACCCAACGCACCATATAAAGCATCAACGATGTTTTGTGATGTCTCTACATTGCCTGCGACAATTGCGGCTGGGTAGCTGGGGTTGAGCATACAGCCTTCAGGAATGACAATTTCTAAAGGTTTCAGACACCCGGCATTCAGGGGGATACTATCATTAACTAGAGTGCGGAAGACGTATAAAACCGCTGCTTGAGTTACAGCCTTGGGGGCATTAAAATTACTGCTTAGTTGCCCAGATGTGCCGGTAAAATCAATTGTTGCACTGCGATTTTTTTTGTTTATTCTCACTTTAACTTCGATTTTGGCACCGCTATCTATTTCATAAATGAATGATCCATCTTTGAGGGCTTCAATTGCTCTTCTTACTGATTCCTCGGCATTATTTTGAACAAATTTCATGTATGCTTGGACAGTTTCCAGTCCATATTGAGCAACCATTCTCTGTAATTCTTTGACTCCCCTTTCATTGGCTGCAATTTGTGCTTTAAAATCAGCTAGATTTTGTTGGGGATTACGAGCGGGATAAAGATGATTAGAGAGTAAATTTCTTACTTGGGTTTCTTGAAAAATTCCTTGTTCAACTAAAAGAAAATTATCAAATAAAATCCCTTCTTCTTCTACTGTTGTACTGTGGGAAGGCATGGAACCAGGAGTAATACCGCCAATATCGGCTTGGTGTCCGCGAGAAGCAACGTAGAACAGTGCAGTGGTCAGGGTAGAGGGCAAAGTGTCATCTAAAAATACGGGGGTAATAGCTGTGACATCTGGGAGGTGTGTTCCACCGTTATAGGGGTTGTTGGATAGATAGACATTACCTGGTTTGATGGTGTCGCCTTTGTCATTGATTAAACTGCGGACGCTTTCACTCATTGACCCTAAATGTACGGGAATATGAGGAGCATTAGCGACTAATAATCCTGAAGAATCGAAAATAGCACAGGAGAAATCTAATCTTTCTTTAATGTTCACTGATGCCGCAGTATTTTGCAGCACAATCCCCATTTGTTCGGCGATGAATTGATAGAGATTTTTGAATATTTCTAAACGGACTGGATCTGGTTTATTTGTGGCGTACATTTTTAATTTATCTTCTTTGAGATTCAAGGTAAATTTACAGATGAATTTGATTTTTTAACTAAGATACACGTTGTAAAATTAAATGATTACACTCATTTAATTTTGCTTGCCAGTTAGGTTCAACCACAATTGTACTAATCTTTTCCACAATAATACCCGGACCATTTATTAAATCTCCCACTTGTAAATCTTCACGGCGGTAGACTGGGGTATCATGCCATTTTTCCCCAGTGAATATCTTAACTATTTCCACCGGTTCAGGGGGTGATTCTATAGGACGAGTACGACTAATTACAGGTTCTTCGGGAGTATCCATTTTCTGAATTACTTCTACGAAAATAGATTCTACAATCAAGGGCTTGTCGGGTTGAATGAAACCATAGCGAGATTTATGTTCATCTATAAATGCTGTGTGCATGACCATGACATCTGAATTGAAATCAATGCTTAAAGTAGAATTAGTCCCCTCATATTTCACATCCAGTTTTTGAATTACTGTTGCTTCAACGCTACTTTCATTTTGACTGAGTTCACTTCTTGCTTGGGTTTCTAATGACTCCCTCAACTGCATTAACTGAGGTATTAAGTCTTGATTTAAAGGCTGTTCTACTCCTGCTACTCTGGTGGCTCTCACATCAGCTAGTCCCATACCATAGGCGGAAAGAACACCAGCATAAGGATGCAGAAATATCTGTTTCATCCCTAAAGTATCCGCAATTAAACAGGCGACTTGTCCACCAGCACCACCAAAACAGCAAAGTACATATTGGGTGACATCATAACCTCGTTGTAGACTGATTTTTTTAATAGCATTAGCCATATTTTCCACAGCGATCGCCATAAATCCTGCTGCTACTTGTTCGGGTGTAAGGTAATTTGCTGTAACAGTGGTAATCTCTTGTGCTAATTGCTGGAATTTCTGGATGACAATATCTTTATCTAAAGGTAAATTGCCATCAGTACCAAAGACGGAGGGGAAATATTGAGGATGTATCTTACCTAACATGACATTTGCATCTGTCACCGTTAAAGGTCCACTCTGACGATAACAAGCCGGGCCGGGATTTGAACCAGCAGATTTTGGTCCGACACGATAGCTAGAACCATCAAAGATGAGAATGGAACCACCACCAGCTGCAATAGTATGAATTGATAATACGGGAACTCGCATTCGCACTCCCGCAATTTCAGAATCTAATTGGCGTTCATACTCTCCTTTAAAATGGGCAACATCTGTACTGGTTCCCCCCATATCAAAGGTAATTACTAGATTAAAACCTGCTCTTTTACTAGTTTGAACTGCACCGACAATACCGCCTGCAGGTCCACTTAAAATACTGTCTTTTCCCTGAAATTGTGCTGCTGCTACTAAGCCGCCGTCAGACTTCATAAACATCAATCTAACATTTGGTAATTGGCTGGCTACTTGGTTGACGTAGCGGCGCAAAATTGGGGTTAAGTAGGCATCTACGACAGTTGTATCTCCTCGACTGACTAGTTTGATTAATGGGCTAACTTGGTGAGATACAGAAATTTGTGTAAAGCCAATTTCCTCGGCAATGGCTGCTACTTGTTGCTCATGCTGGGGATAGCGATCGCTGTGCATAAATACAATCGCACAACTGCGAATACCTGTATGATAAACTGCTTGTAAATCCTGTTGTAATTGTGTAATATTAACAGGTGTTAATTCGTTGCCATGAGCATCATAGCGTTCTTCTACCTCAATCACTTGTTCATAAAGCATCGTTGGTAAGATGATGTGACGGGCAAAAATATCAGGGCGGTTTTGGTAGCCAATACGCAGGGCATCTTTAAACCCTTTGGTAATCAGTAGAACTACTCGATCTCCTTGCCTTTCTAACAGTGCATTTGTGGCGACAGTTGTCCCCATTTTGACTACTTCTATGGCTGTATGGGGAATGGGTTCATGAGTTGAAAGACCCATAATATCCCGAATACCTTGGATAACTGCATCTTGATATTGTGTGGGATTCTCTGAAAGTAATTTGTAGACAATAACCCATTCTTGAGGTTTCAGAGGAACGATCAAAAAACGTTCTGTATGCCCTGAGAGCCGATCTATAATTGTCTGGCTATTAGTGGCAGCAATAATATCTGTGAATGTACCACCGCGGTCAGCAAATACTTTTAACATTTATCAATTTACCCTATGGTAATAATAATCTATGTGAGAATTGATATATCTGGTAACTGGCGCAAGTAATGATTAATTTCTACAGATGCAGCAATTCCAGAAATCATGGCATCTTCAGTAAGATTACCACCACACCAATCACCACAACATACTAAAGGTAGGGGACTTTGGGCAGATAATACAGGATGTGGCCAGGGACGACTGGGAAAAGCGTAACGCCAGCGATGTACTTGCATCCAGTCTGGTGTTGCTAGCCCAGGAAGCCCCAAACTGTGGGCTGCGGTTTGCAACATCTCCTGTGCAACGGGTTGTAAATCTGGGGTTTCTAAATGTAGTTGGGCAAAATTAGCGCTACTTTGTAAGACAAATACAGGTTGTTGAGGATGGGGGCGTTTGCTGCTGTCTAAACCCATCCATCCCAAAACCGGCTCATCTGTAAATTTCCGCTCCTTCCAAGGTGGTAGTGGGGATGTAGGGGGATATCCTGCGATCGCACTAATACAAGGATAAAATTCTACAGAGGTCAAACTATCCAAAAATGCTTTACCCAAAATATGTTCGCCCAATGGGGACAAAAGTGCCAAAGCCTGGGGAGCGGGGATAGCGAGAACTATGGCTGTGGCTGTTAATTCGGCGCTAGATTCAAGAGTCAGACACCAAGTATTTGCGGAATGAGGGTGAATGGCTATGACCCGCTGATTCAGTTGGATTTCTAAACCTTGGGCGAGAAACTTACCAATGGTACTCATTCCCGCGGGTGCAATATAACGGGGTTGAGGCTGATCTTGCCATAGCTCTAGGATATGGCGATCGCATAAAGATTGTACCAAATTTGCGAATAATTCACCTTGAGGCTGTAAATAACAAGCCCCATGGTCTGCCCAAGTTCCATGTAATCGACGGGTAGCGAGTCGTCCCCCGAAACCACGGGACTTTTCGAGGACCACAACCGAGTATCCAGCCTCAGTTAAACGTTGAGCGCATATTAAACCTGCCATTCCGGCACCAATTATGGCAATATCAGTCATAAATTCTTGACTCTGTAGGACTGGGGATGAGCAATGACCAACAATTGCTAATAGTAGAATAAACTACATAAAGGCTGCACAAAGAGAGGAAGAGAAATTGGATGAACTGAGGGCGGCGCTGGAGTTAGCGACACAAGAGGAATTGCAGGATTTAACGGCAATTTTGTTTAGTCGTAAATTTAATCCCCTAGATTATGTTCATACACCTGAACCCATTGAGGTACAAAGCCAAAGCCGCGAAGCTTGGCTAGACACATTAGAGAATCGGTTTCGGTTTTTAGCTGCGGATGGGATCACAGTATTACGGGGGCGTACAAGTCAGGTAACTTACCGTCAAGCATTAATTCAGGTCTGTAAATATTTGAAAATTCCCTATTCTAGAGAATTGACGACGGTTGATTTAGAGGCGGAGTTATTTTTACATCTATTAGGGCAGGTGTGGAAAAAACTGCCGGAAAATGAGAAACAAAAATTAAATCAGCAGGTGCAACGTCAACTGTGCCAGTCACAATTCAAACAACCCCTACCACTTTTATTACAGGGCGACCCATTGGGATTACTGGTTAAAGGTGGTAGCGCCTTGGCTGTTACTTCTATTCTGCAGCCATTGGTATTGCAACAGATAGCGCGCCAATTTGCCATCCACTTTGCTAAATATCAAGTAGCTAAACAGACGGCGATCGCCGGTTCTCAAGCAGCAACTAGCCAATTTAAAGGCTATGTAGCTCTACAAATGGCGCGGCGGGGTATGACTATGAATGCGGCTCGTTATGGGGCAGTGCGTAGTGTTTTTAGCTTCATTGGCCCAGTGATGTGGACTTGGTTTTTTGCAGATTTAGGATGGAGAGCGATCTCTACTAACTATGGTCGGATCATCCCCACCATATTTGCTCTGGCACAAATTCGTCTCACTCGTGCTGAATGTTGGGAGCCAGCTTGAAGTTAGCTTTTTATCATCCCCACACTAGTTTACAAACCCCTTGGAATGTGACTCAAATTGGACTGCTGATTTTTCCCTTGAGTCCTTTGGTGGGCGGTGTCAGTATACTTTTGGCAGCATTAATTACTTGTCATAAACAATACCATAGAATTATGCACCATCCCCTAAACTGGGGATTTGCTGTGTTAAGTCTATTACTGATAATTAGTTCCGCCGTTGCCGATGAGAAAACACAGGCTTTTCTAGGCTTGTTTAATTTATTACCATTCTTTGTAGTTTTTGCCGGACTGAGTAGCCTAATTCAAACCACAGCCCAACTGCGGCAAATAGCGGTGATTTTCGTGATTGGTTCAGTTCCAGTGGTGATAATGGGCTTTGGGCAGATGTTTTGGGGTTGGAGTTTCCAGTTACAAGTTTTGTGGATTTTATTAGATTTAGGTCTGTCTGCGGGAGGAGTTCCACCGGGGCGTATGTCCTCTATATTCATGCACGCTAATCTTTTGGCTGCTTATTTAGCGATCGCTTTTACTTTGGGATTGGGGTTGTGGCTGGAACGATGGAGTTTACGCGATAGAAATAATACTTACTTTATTTTTTTAACTGTGTCAGTAATTACCAGTTTTATAGCCCTGATTTTCACTGACTCACGTAATGGCTGGGTGATGGGAATGATTGCCTGTTTAGCCTATGCACTTTACCAAGGTTGGCATATTATTGTTGGTAGTGTCACCAGTATAATCACCAGTGTCCTGTTAGCAGCTTTCGCCCCCTCACCAGTTGCAGAAACCTTTCGCCGCTTTGTACCGGCTTACTTTTGGGCGCGGTTAAATGATCAAATGTATCCAGATAGACCAGTGGCTGTAATGCGAACTACTCAATGGGAGTTTGCTTGGTCTTTAACTCAGCAAAAGCCTTGGACAGGTTGGGGTTTACGCAGTTTTAGCGACCTCTACAAAGCACAGATGCAAATTGATTTAGGTCATCCTCACAATTTATTTTTGATGCTGTCGGCTGAAACTGGTTTACCGAGCGCCCTGTTATTTTTTGGCTGTCTTGGTTGGATATGGTTTGCAGGTGTGCAATTGTTGCAGAAACCCAACTATTTAGACAAAAAAGATAAATTGATATTTTTCAGTTATATTGTTGTGATTTTACAATGGCTGATATTCAACACCGTAGATGTAACTTTATTTGATTTTAGGCTAAATACAATTTCGTGGTTATTTTTCTCTGCACTTTGGGGAGTTGTATATAGTAGTTCTCGTTTGCATAGGTACGGTGAATAATTCATTGACCACAGATGAAGATATATCATCTATACACGGAATCGGGAAAGTTGCTTTTATAGCCAGATTTTTCCAAATTCGATGATATGCTTGATAAAAGCTATGTTGGTGGATGGAAGTTCTGGTGCGTGGGATGGGGGGTCAGGTGTGCGATCGCGCCTAAGAAATAGTCCAAGAATTACGTAAAAGCCAGTAAATAAACTTGACTCACATTGTTTACAAAGATTATGAGCAAAGCAGAAACAGAAATAGTTAAACAATTAGCGCTCGCCCTACCAATGAATGCCATTCAATCCTTTTGTCAACGCTGGCAGATCGCTCAATTATCAGTATTTGGCTCAATTTTACGCGATGATTTCAATGCGCAGAGCGATGTAGATTTTTTGTATGCCCTCAAACCTAATACTCGCTGGAGATTATCAGATTTAATTGATGCTGAAGAAGAATTAGAAAAAATGCTCAGTCGAAAAGTTGATTTAGTGGGAAAAACGACTATTGAACAGAGTCATAATTGGCTCCGAAAACAGAATATTCTTTCATCTGCAAAAGTTATTTATGAAGATTTAGAATCCCTATTTATCTAACCCAGGGAGTTAATTATGCTTGAATTGAATCAGGTGAGCGATCGCCAGCAATTACTTTTAGCTGAACTTAACCGCTATGTAGATTTGTTAAGGGATTTTTACAATCCTCAATCAATTATATTATTTGGTTCAATGGTAAGTGGGACAACCCATGAATGGTCTGACCTTGATTTAGTCATAGTTAAAGAAACGACGCAACGTTTTTTGGATCGCACTAAAGAAGTAATTCAGTTGCTGCAACCACGAGTAGGGATTGATATACTGGTCTATACTCCTGTTGAGTTTGAAAATTTATGCAAAGAACGGGCTTTTTTTCGAGAGGAAATTTTAGGGAAAGGCAAGATTTTGTATGAGCAGGGAGTATGAAACATGGTTAATTTTTGCTCGTGAGGATTTGCAAATGGCAGAATTTTGGCTACTGTAAAAAAAATTGTATTATGATAAGGGTCAGCAAATAATGTGTTTTATGAAAAAAAACCTAATAAAATCTATTAGCAATAGTAAAAATGCTTAGTATTTCATGGATTAATATGTAAAAATTAATACATATTTTGCGAATTTTCAGTAAAATCAACAGTAATTATCATAGCTATTCAATTTCCACAAACCATTACTAAGGGAAAATGCATAGTAGACATGATATGGTGCTAAGTCATAATTCCTGAGTGCAACTAATCGGTAAAATGGATGTGTCCGTCATCAAGTAAAATAGACCTAAGTAGCTGATCTGTATGCTGACAACTTCTGACTTTCTTCAGTACGGCCAATGGTCGGGTATTGCCACCATAGCATTCGCCGCCCTGACATTGCTGGCTTTTATTGTCAAGTGGGGTATCCGCTTTCGACTGGTGGGTACAACCGGCTTTATGTTGGTGCTGACTGCGGGTTTATTTTCTCTGTCTTTGGTGCCTTTGAGTCGCACTGTGATTCCAGGGGCGGTAAAATATACTTTAGTTTATGATAATGCTTCTACAGAAACGGTGATTGCTACATCACCTCAAATTTCAGCCGAACAATTAGAAGCAACTTTGTTGCAAGCGGCTAGTAATCTGTATTCCTATGGTCGTCTGGGGACAAGGGGAGATAATCAACTGACTATTCGCGCTCGTACTGTGATTCATCCTGAACCAGGGGTTTCTGTACCTCTTTACTTAGGTCAGATCAAGCGGACATTAGCTAGTCGCGAAGATGGGAATATGGAGCTACAAATTTACTGGGAAAAATTCGCTCAATTACCCGATGCTGCTTCTTAGTGCTGAATTAGTTCCAAGTTTTTATAGGGTCACGGGGTAGAAAATGGTTGATTTTGGTGAAGTTTCATCTTTACTCGGCGCTCTCCCCGTTGATTTTTTGTTCTCCCGGGTAAAATTCTTTGTCAACAAAATAACATATTTTTTTTGTATTATACTATACATTATTGATGCTTTTTAGATTAGGATATATAATTGTTAATTCTGGGTCTTCAAAAATTTGGTAGTTCAGAGTTGGAGCCGCATGGGCGTGATTAGAGCCAATGGAAACGAAAATTTCTGGACATAAGTCTAAAATTTGATTAAGAATTATCAACGTTTTGGCACACTAGATTTATATGCCCAGTCAATCTTTTACAAAAAACTTGTCTACTCAAACTTCTAACTCATTATTGACATTGACAGTTGCTCCCGGAAAGGTAATGCGTGGTTGTGGGGTTTTACAATCAACACCAGCAGAAATTTCCCGCCTGGGAACTCGTCCCTTATTAGTGGCGGGTAATTCTACTGTGACTATGGCTCAA
The DNA here is from genome assembly GCF_029891665.1 of Anabaenopsis sp. FSS-46. Lineage (NCBI taxonomy): Bacteria > Bacillati > Cyanobacteriota > Cyanophyceae > Nostocales > Nodulariaceae > Anabaenopsis > Anabaenopsis sp. FSS-46. The sequence goes on from NZ_JANQDG010000001.1 coordinate 52,195, forward strand.
AAGAGTCTACAACCAATTTTAGCCCAGGAAAATTTAGTCACAGCCGTAAAGAGTTATGGTGTAGATTGCTGTGAAGCTAGTTTACAAGCTTTAAGGACAGCAGCCCAGGAACACCAAGCTGATGTGATTATTGGTTTTGGGGGCGGTAAAGCTTTGGATGCAGCTAAGTTAGTCGCCTATCAGTTGCGGTTACCAGTAGTGACAATTCCTACATCTGCGGCTACCTGCGCGGCTTGGACTGCTCTTTCTAATGTCTATTCGGAAACCGGGGCTTTCCTCTATGATGTGGCTCTGTCTGGCTGTCCTGATTTATTAATACTTGACTATGATTTAATTCAAACAGCACCACAACATACATTAGTGGCAGGAATTGGGGATGCGATCGCTAAATGGTATGAAGCATCAGTCAGCAGTGGCAATTCTCAACAAACTTTAATTATTGCCGCAGTGCAACAAGCGCGAGTTTTACGAGATATACTATTGCAAAAGTCAGCTACCGCCCTCAAAGAACCAGGTGGTGAGGTTTGGCAAGAAGTCGTAGATGCTACAGTTTTACTGGCTGGGGTAATTGGGGGGCTAGGAGGGGCGCAGTGTCGCACGGTGGCGGCTCATGCGGTACATAATGGGTTAACTCACATCCATGGACACGGTAGTATACATGGTGAAAAAGTTGCCTACGGTATTTTGGTGCAACTGCGTTTAGAAGAAATGTTGCAAAGTAATCAACTAGCAGCATCGGCACGGCAACAGTTGTTAAAGTTCTATGCAGACATTGGACTGCCGCGAAATTTGGATGATTTAGGTTTAGGCAAAATTACATTAAAAGAATTACAAACAGCTGGGGAAATTGCCTTAGCGCCCCAGTCTGACATCCATCGACTACCGTTTAAAGTTGTGACAGAAGAGTTGATGGCTGCAATGGTTTCTACCACCGCACCAACGGATAGTAGAGAGGTGATTAATCGTGTCTCCACCAGGGGAATGAATGAAGAGGTTTTACAATGAGCTTGAATTGGATTACCCCCGCAGAACGCATACAACAGCTACCGCCTTACGTATTTGCTCGTTTAGACGAATTGAAGGCTAAAGCGCGCGAACAAGGACTTGATTTAATTGATTTGGGTATGGGAAACCCAGATGGTGCCACACCACAGCCAGTGGTGGAAGCAGCAATGGCGGCGTTACAAAATCCCGCCAACCACGGTTATCCGCCTTTTGAAGGTACTGCTAGTTTCCGCAGTGCTATCACTAATTGGTACAATCGCCGCTATAATGTGGTTCTAGATCCGGATAGTGAGGCTTTACCTTTACTGGGTTCTAAGGAAGGATTAGCCCATCTAGCGATCGCTTATATTAATCCTGGTGATTTAATTCTGGTTCCTTCTCCCGCCTATCCCGCCCATTTTCGCGGTCCATTAATTGCTGGGGGGAAAATTCATAGTTTAATTCTCAAACCAGAGAATAACTGGTTAATTGATTTAGCTGCTATTCCCGATACAGTTGCACAACAAGCGAAAATCCTCTATTTTAACTATCCTAGTAATCCCACCGCAGCCACCGCTCCCCGGGAATTTTTTGAGGACATCGTGGCTTTTGCGCGGAAATATGAAATTCTGCTGGTGCATGACTTATGCTACGCCGAGTTAGCTTTTGATGGTTATCAACCCACTAGTTTGTTAGAAATTCCTGGGGCGAAGGAAATTGGGGTTGAGTTTCACACTTTATCTAAAACCTACAATATGGCTGGTTGGCGTGTGGGTTTTGTGGTGGGGAACCGTCATGTAATTCAAGGTTTGCGCACCCTGAAGACTAACTTGGATTATGGTATTTTCGCAGCTTTGCAAACCGCAGCCCAAACAGCTTTGGAACTACCAGATGTGTACTTACATCAAGTACAGCAACGCTACCGCACCCGCAGGGATTTTCTCACCGCCGGTTTAGGAAAATTGGGCTGGGATATCCCCAAAACCAAAGCTACTATGTATCTATGGGTAAAGTGTCCCGTGGGGATGGGTTCTACGGATTTTGCCTTGGATGTGTTGCAAAAAACTGGCGTTGTTGTTACTCCTGGTAATGCCTTTGGGACCGCAGGTGAAGGCTATGTTAGGATCAGCTTGATTGCAGAGTGCGATCGCTTGGGTGAAGCTTTGCACAGATTTAAACAAGCTGGTATCCGTTATCAACCCGAAACCGTAGTCTCTGGTTCACAATAGAGAAAATCACTGATGTCTACCCCCTGTGCTACCAATTCTCATTTAATTGTTGCCGGTTTTCATGCTCTTTCTGACCCCATCAGGATTAATGCGGTAGAATTGCTACGAAAGCGGGAACAGTGTGTATGCGACTTGTGTGATACCTTGGGGGTAAGTCAGTCAAAACTATCTTTTCACCTGAAAACCCTCAAAGAAGCAGGCTTAGTCAACGCCCGTCAAGAAGGACGCTGGATTTATTACAGTTTGAATTTGAGCCAATTCGCTGTTTTAGAAGCATATTTAGGAGAATATAGCCGGTTAGGAGAAATATCTCCTGCTCAGTCTTGCGATAATTTTTCCTGATATATCAAGTTTTATTGATGAATTTTTGTATACAGTAACCTCTGAGTCATTGACATATCAATTTTTTTTGAAATGATATAAAAGTAAAGCTTTCTTAATTAAATATGAGAGTGCGTGTAGGAATCAACGGATTTGGTAGAATTGGCAGGTTGGCTCTACGGGCTGGATGGGGTTGGCCAGAATTAGATTTTGTGCATATCAACGAAATTAAAGGCGGTGCGGTAACAGCGGCACACTTATTAAAGTTTGATTCTGTCCATGGACGTTGGCCACTAGAAGTAGAAGCGGGTTTTGACAGTGTTTTAATTAACAACCAAACTATCAGCTTCAGTGATTATGCTGAACCAGGCGCAGTTCCCTGGGATGACTTGGGTGTTGATTTGGTTTTGGAATGCTCCGGTAAGTTTCGCACTCCTCAAACCCTCGACCCTTATTTTAAAAGGGGAGTACAAAAAGTAATTGTCGCTGCTCCGGTAAAGGAAGAAGCCTTAAATATAGTCATGGGGGTAAATGACCATCTCTATGACCCCCAAAAGCATCACCTGCTCACTGCTGCTTCTTGTACTACTAACTGTTTAGCTCCAGTAGTCAAGGTAATTCATGAAGGTTTAGGTATTAAACATGGAGTAATTACTACCATCCATGATAATACTAATACTCAAACCATAGTTGATGCTCCCCATAAAGATTTACGCCGGGCGCGGGCTACGAGTTTATCTCTAATTCCGACTACAACCGGTTCAGCAACAGCCATTGGGTTAATTTATCCCGAACTGAACGGTAAGCTCAACGGTGTGGCGGTGCGAGTCCCATTACTGAATGCTTCTTTAACAGATTGTGTGTTTGAAGTTGCAAGACCTACCACAGTAGATGAAATTAATAGCTTATTGAAAGCAGCGTCAGAACGAGAACCCCTCAAAGGTATTTTAGGCTACGAAGAGCGTCCTTTAGTATCCATTGATTACAAAGATGATCCTCGTTCTTCTATTATTGATGCTCTTTCTACAATGGTGGTGGATGAAACTCAAGTCAAAATCCTGGCTTGGTATGACAATGAATGGGGTTACGCCAATCGGATGGTTGAACTGGCGCGTAAGGTTGCATTGAGTTATTAGTCATTGGGAAATATAGGATTTTGCAGGTAAGTAGCTACTAGTAGTTTACCTGAGTCAAAGGAAATCTGCTGTAACAATCTTTCTCCCTACTCCGCAATTGTGTATGACATCTTCTACAGCTTCTGGCGCTAATCTCAAGAATTATATTCTTGTTACCCTAGCCTATTGGGGTTTTACTATCACTGATGGTGCTTTGCGAATGCTGGTACTACTCTATTTTGATAGTATTGGCTATACTCCCTTACAAATCGCCTTTTTATTTCTATTCTATGAAATCTTTGGGGTTATTACCAACTTTCTGGGGGGTTGGATTGGTTCCCAATTGGGTTTAAAGGTAACTCTTTATACGGGTATTGGCTTACAGGTTTTTTCTTTATTCATGCTATCATGGCTGAATCCCAATCGGGCGCAGTGGATGGCGGTGGGTTATGTGATGGTAGCCCAGGCCTTTTCCGGGATTGCCAAAGATTTAACTAAAATGAGTTCTAAGAGTGCTATTCGCTTGGTGGTACCCCAGGAGGCTCAGTCATCTTTATTTAAGTGGGTGGCGGTATTAACAGGTTCCAAGAATGCACTTAAAGGGGTAGGCTTTTTTGTTGGTAGTGTGCTGTTGTCTTCTTTTGGCTTTACCTCTTCCCTATTAATTATGGCTGGGGGACTGTTCTTAATTATGTTCACCGGGTTGATGTTGCCTAGGGGTATGGGTAAAATCAAGGCCAAAGTTAAGTTTAGCCAACTGTTTTCTAAGAGCAAAGAAATTAATATTCTCTCAGCTGCGAGATTTTTTCTGTTTGGTTCCCGCGATGTATGGTTTGTTGTGGGGTTACCGGTGTTTTTACGGGGAAATTTAGGCTGGTCGTTCTATCAAGTGGGTGGATTCTTGGCTTGTTGGGTGATTGGTTATGGTGTGATTCAGTTTTTAGCGCCCACCCTTATCCAGCGCTTTGGTTCTGGTCAACCACCGAAATCTCAGACTATCCAGTTTTGGACATTTACCCTCACAGCAGTTCCCGCGGCGATCGCCTTGGCTTTACAATTGGGCGTACCTGGTAACATCGCAATTATTGGGGGACTGCTTGTATTTGGTGTAGTTTTTGCTTTTAACTCAGCAGTCCACTCCTACCTAGTGTTAGCGTTCACTGATGACGATAAAGTCGCCCTCAACGTTGGCTTCTACTATATGGCTAACTCCGGGGGTCGATTAGCTGGTACAGTGTTATCAGGGTTGGTATTCCAATATTTTAACTTAGTAGGTTGTCTGTGGACATCCATGTTATTAGTCTTAGCAGCCGGACTGGTGACGATGAAGTTACCTGACCCACAACCGAGTCAAGCTATAGCTTGGAAATCCGAAGGTGGAGATTAGGTTCATCAACGCTGGGTAGTGCTAAGACTTTTTGCAACAATTCAATACGTTCAGGCACAAATTGATAGTAAATCCATGTGCCGCGTCGTTCTTTGTTGAGTAAACCAGCTTCATATAAAACCTTGAGATGATGACTCACAGTTGGTTGTGATAGTCCCAAAGGTTCTATTAACTCACAAACACAGGCCTCGGCTTGTGGTCGGTTAGCAATGAAACTGAGAAGTTGTAGTCTCGCTGGTTCTCCCAATACTCGGAAAATAGCTGCTATCTCTGCTACTTCATCAGCCTTAAGGAAGCTGGATAGCACTGGTTTACAACAGTTTTTCAGGTCTATGGGCGAGTTCATATTCATATATTGACACTTATCGATATGCTATGGCAAGATATTGATAAACATCTATATAGATGTTTATCAATTCTGTAAGGAGATAAATTATGGCAGTATTGAAAACTCATGTGGCTTTGAACGTGACTAATCTGGTCAAGTCAGTAGAATTTTATCAGGCAATGTTTGGTGTGGAACCGGTCAAATATAAAGCTGACTACGCTAAATTTGATATTTCCCATCCGGCTTTAAACCTAACTCTCAACCTAGCCAATCATATCCAGTCTGGTGGTGCCTTGTCTCATTTAGGGGTACAAGTTGAAAGTACACAAGCAGTGCATTCTGCCATCCAAAGGTTTACAGAGGCAGGACTGGCATTGTTTACTGAAGAAGATATAGACTGTTGTTATGCTGTACAAGATAAAGTTTGGGTAACAGACCCAGATGGCAACCGTTGGGAAATTTTTGTAGTCAAAGTTGCTGATACAACACCAAGTGAGAACTGGAAACACTCCTGTTGTGGTTAAATAACCTCCTCTTCCATAATTCCTCATTTTAGGTGATATCAATGAATACCAACACAAACACAACCCCGCTAAAAGCCGGGAGTAACCTGAGTGTTTTTGAGAAATACTTGACCGTTTGGGTATTTTTGTGCATCTTAGCCGGAATTGCACTAGGGAGGTTATTTCCTGGGGTGGCGATCGCACTGGATGCAATGAGTATTTATCAAGTTTCCCTACCCATTGCAGTGTGTCTATTCTTCATGATGTACCCCATCATGGTAAAAATTGACTTTACCCAAGCTGTGAATGCAGTCCGCGCCCCTAAACCTGTAATTCTCACCTTAATAGTCAACTGGTTAATTAAACCATTCACAATGGTGGTATTCGCGCAGTTTTTCTTGGGTTGGTTATTTCGTCCATTAATAACAGGTACAGAATTACTGCGTGGGAGGGAAGCAGAAATAGTTAATTCCTACATCGCCGGGACAATTTTATTAGGAATCGCTCCCTGTACCGCCATGGTGTTGATGTGGGGATATCTATCCTACGGTAACCAGGGACATACCTTAGTCATGGTGGCGGTAAATTCACTATTAATGCTATTTTTGTATGCACCCTTGGGCAGGTGGTTACTAGCAGCCAATGATTTAATAGTACCTTGGCAAACCATAGTTTTATCAGTAATCATTTATGTTGGTTTACCTTTAGTGGTAGGAATGTACAGCCGTTATTGGATTTTTAAACACAAAGGTAGACAGTGGTTTGAAAGGCGGTTTTTAAAGTATCTCACTCCGGTTGCTATTACTGCTTTGTTAATTACTTTAGTCTTGCTATTTGCCTTTAAGGGTGAAGTGATTGTTGAGAATCCCTTGCACATTTTGTTAATTGCTGTACCCCTATTTATTCAAACTAATTTCATTTTCTTGATTAGTTATGTGGCGGCATTAAAACTGAATATATCTTATGAAGATGCGGCACCAGCTGCATTAATTGGAGCTAGTAATCACTTTGAAGTTGCTATTGCTACAGCTGTGATGTTGTTTGGCTTAAATTCCGGTGCTGCATTGGCCACGGTGGTAGGTGTGTTAATCGAAGTCCCAGTGATGTTGATGTTGGTTAAAATTTGTCAGCGCACAGCGGTTTGGTTCCCCAGGGAGCCAGAAAAAGCTACATTACCAGATCCACGCTGTATTAGTAGTGAGGATTTGACTTTACGGTAAAATACCCAATCAAAATTAAACTTAAACAGCCAAAAACTTTTGAATCACATCCTGACTCAGTTCTGTGGTGGAACCAGAGGCCACAATCCCACCTTTTTGCATGGCGTAATAGTAATCAGCTTGACGGACAAAGTGTAAGTGTTGTTCTACTAATAACACAGAAATCCCTTTGGTTTCTACGATGCGACGTACTGCAGCTTCAATTTCCAGGATGATTGAGGGTTGTATACCTTCGGTGGGTTCATCTAAGACGAGTAACTGTGGTTCTCCCATTAAAGCACGGGCGATCGCTAACTGTTGTTGTTGTCCACCGCTTAAGTCACCACCCATGCGGGATAACATAGTTTTTAACACCGGAAATAAGCTAAAAACTTCTTCGGAAATTTCGGCTTTTTTACGGTTTTTTGGTCTAGCTTCTAACCCTAGAAGTAAATTTTCTCTGACTGTCAACCGGGGGATAATCTCTCGTCCTTGAGGAACATAACCAATTCCCAGTTTTGCCCTTTGGTCTGGAGATTTGGAGTTGATTAATTCTGCATTTAAGTTAATTGTGCCACTGCGGGGTGAGAGTAAACCCATAATTGTTTTAAGTAGAGTGGTTTTACCTACACCATTACGTCCAATTAAGCAGATCATTTGTCCTGCTGGTACGCTTAAATCTACGTTGCGTAAAATATGGCTTTCACCGTAGTAAACGTTAAGTTGAGAAATTTTTAGCATCAGTTTTTTTGATTCTCAATGGCGGTTATGATTTATCTAAGCTCCAGACCCTAGGGGTTAAAAAACAGCAGTTTTATTCTGGCTGTTCTCCTAGATATACTTCGATTACACGGGGGTCATTTTGGACTTGTGCAAAACTCCCCTGACATAGTACGGAACCTTCATGTAATACTGTTACGGTTTTGGCAATTTGGCGGACAAATTCCATATCGTGTTCAATGACTAGAATTGAATGGCTTTGGGCGAGTGTTAATAGTAGTTGTCCGATGTTGTAGGTTTCTTCGTCTGTTAACCCTGCAACTGGTTCATCAACTAGTAATAAGTCCGGGGACTGTGCTACTAACATCCCAATTTCTAAACGTTGCTTTTCTCCGTGGGAGAGTAACCCGGCGGGAATGTCTGCTTTAGGGGTTAAACCAACTGTTTCTAATAAGCCTTTAATACTATTATTTTCCGTGGTATGAGAGGGATGAAATAGGGTAGAAAATACATTTTTGTGGCGGTTAATAGTAATTTCTAGGTTGTCACGGGGGGTTAAGTTGAGGTAAATTCGCGGTGTTTGGAATTTCCGCCCAATTCCTAAGCGGGCGATTTCATGTTCAGGTAAAGAACGCAGATTTTTACCTTTGAATAAAACTCTCCCAATGGTTGGTTGTACTTTCCCGGTAATTACATCCAGAAAGGTGGTTTTTCCTGCACCGTTGGGACCAATTACTACCCGCAACTCTCCCGCATCCATGCTAAAGTTGAGTTGATTGATAGCTTTAAAACCGTCAAAACTGACGGTGACGTTTTCAGTTTCCAAGATTTTCGCGTTCATGTTGCACTTCTGGGTCTGCTTCTAAGGTAGGATATGTGGGGATGGGACGAGGGCGGTGGAAAAAAGGAATCTGTTGCTTTTTTAACCATCCCATGAGACCGTCAGGTAAGACTGTGACGACTATTAAAAATAGTGCGCCTTGAAAAAATAGCCAAATTTCGGCAAATTGTTCACTTAAAAAAGTGCGCGCATAATTGACTAATAAAGTACCGACTATCGCCCCGGTTAAGGTAGCGCGTCCCCCCACCGCCACCCAAATCACCATTTCAATAGAAAAAGCAATATCCATGGTTCGGGGTGATACTGACCCGCTTTGAAGTGTATAAAATGCTCCTGCTATCCCGGCGATCGCACCGGAGACCGCAAACACTAAAACTTTAAATTCTGTGGGGTTATAGCCAGAAAATCGCACCCGACTTTCATCATCTCGAATAGCGATTAATAATCGCCCAAAGCGTCCACTGGTCAACCAGCGACAAATCCCATAGGTGAAGGCCAGAACAATTACCGTCAGGGTATAGAAAATGAATTGGGTTTGGGAGTCACTGACATTCACCCCAAACAAGGTTCTAAAACCTGTGAGTCCGTTAGTACCGTTAAACAGTTTTTGTTGACCATTAAAGAAGTTGAAAAATATAATCACTGCGGCTTGGGTTAATATGGAAAAATAAACCCCCTTGAGGCGATTCCGAAATACTAAGTATCCTAATAATCCCGCTAGTAGGCTGGGAATCAACACCACCGCCACTGTGGCCAGGGGAAAAGAGTAGAAAGGATACCAAAACCAAGGAAGTTCTTTCACGCCATACAACCCCATAAAATCAGGTAATTCATCGGGGGGGACTTGGAGTTTGAGGTACATAGCGATCGCATATCCCCCCAAACCAAAGAAAATCCCATGTCCCAAACTCAGCAACCCGGTATAACCCCAGATTAAATCCAGACCCAAAGCCACAATGGCCAGGGACAAAAACCGCCCCAGTAGATTCAACCGAAACCCCGAAAGCATTGCTGGTATAATTAAAATCAGGATCAGTGCGATCGCCACCACCACCCCAATCTCAATTAAAATTAACCGTCCGCCCTTCTGACTCATGCTCTGCGTCCTTTCTGGTTTAAACATCAACAGTACGACCCTTCTGAGGAAAAATTCCCCCAGGCTTCCACTGTAAAAACGTGATAATCAGTGCAAACACTAACACCTTGGCCATACTTGTAGTCGCAAAGAAATTCAACACATCAGCTAAAGGTTGAATAGGAGATAACACCAAAGCTAGAGTCCCAGAACCAATTAAAAAATTAGCCGTACCAATTCCCAAAGCCGCCACAATAGTTCCTGCTAAATTCCCCACACCACCGACCACTACCACCATAAAGGTATCAATAATATAATTTTGTCCGGTGTTTGGTCCTACAGAACCCAGTAAACTAATAGCACAACCAGCCACACCAGCCAAACCCGACCCCAAAGCGAAAGTGATAGCATCAACTTTTTGAGTAGGGATACCCAAGCAAGCACTCATACTGCGATTTTGGGTCACCGCACGAATCCTTAATCCCCAGTTAGAACGCTGTAAAAATAGATAAATTCCCGCTACACAAATTATTGTCAAAGCCATAATAAACAAGCGAGCAAATGGTAATTGGAGACCACCTAAAGACATTCCCCCTTGCAACCAACCAGGAGCGGTCACATCTACATTTTGAGCGCCAAACCAAGGTTGAGTAAATACCTGTTGCTCGCTCAATAAATTTCCCATTGTTATTGTTATACCCAGAGATAGTAACAACAACAATCCTACAAACCAGTTACGTACTTTACCCCCATTACTCCGAGCATTTAAAATCCGTAAACCTCCAAAAAACAACACACAAAATAGGAATATGCCAATTACTAATAACCAATTCACACTGCGAACAAACTGTTGAAAAATTAAACTCACCCCCCAAGTTGCTAGGAGAGTTTCTAAAGGTCGTCCATACAGATAACGAATCACGCCCCGTTCTAACACTAACCCCACAACAGCAGTGAATAGAAAAGCAATAATCAAAGCCAAAAATATATAAAAATCAAACCACACTCCGCCCAACTGTTTGCAGCCATTTTGTACTACAAAAGTGGTATAAGCCCCAAACATCATCAATTCACCATGGGCCATATTAATCACGCCCATCAAACCAAATATAATGGCTAGTCCCAAAGCAGCAATTAATAATACTGCCCCAATACTAATACCATTAAATAAAGCTTCTAAGACACCTATTAACACCTATTTATCCTCAAAAAATATCAATAGTCAATGGTCATTGACTATTGAGTATTAACTATTAACTTAAACTTGCTTGTACTTACCACCTTTAGCCGGGTCTGACCAATCACAGCCAAATCCTTGAGTTTCTTGGACAAATTGATTCCAGGGAATTGGTTCTACTGGTGCAGGGGTAGCATAGACAATATCGAATAAACCATCTTGTCTCACTTCACCAATGCGGACAATTTTAGACAAGTGATGATTGGCGTTCATAGTCACTTTACCTTCTGGTGCATCTAAAGTTTGACCATAGGCCGCAGCGCGAACCTTATCTAAGTCAGTTGTCCCAGCTTTTTCTACCGCTTGTTTCCATAAATAAACGGCGACGTATGCTGCTTCCATGGGATCGTTAATTACCCGGTCTGCACCATACTCTTTTTTAAAAGCTTCTACAAACTTTTTATTTGCAGGTGTGTCTACTGTTTGAAAGTAATTCCAAGCTGCATAGTGACCCTGGAGATATTCAACACCAATGGCTTTAACTTCCTCTTCTGCAATACTTACAGACATAGAGGGATATTTATCTGCTGTTAATCCAGCCCCTTTTAATTGTTTGAAAAATGCCACATTGCTGTCACCATTGAGGGTGTTATAAATTACGCCACCATTGGGTAAAGCTTGCTTAATTTTAGAGATGATAGGTGTAACTTCTACGTTACCAAGTGGTAAATAATCTTCACCAACAGTTTTTCCACCTAAAGCCTCCAATTGAGCCTTAATGATGGTGTTTGCAGTCCGGGGAAAAACGTAGTCAGAACCAACTAAAAAGAATTCTTTGCCTTTATTTTTTAACATCCAGTCAACAGATGGTTCAATTTGTTGATTGGGAGCCGCACCAGTATAGAAAATGTTTTTAGAACATTCTTGACCTTCATACTGTACCGGGTACCAGAGCATATGGTCTTTACTCTCAAACACCGGTTTAACATTCTTGCGACTTGCAGAGGTCCAACAACCAAAAATGACAACAGTTTGATCTTGATCAATTAGTTTGGTAGCCTTTTCTCTAAAAGTATCCCAGTTAGAAGCGCCATCTTCAGTAATCGCCTGAATTTGTTTACCTAAGATACCACCAGCAGCATTAATTTCTTTAATTGCTAATCTTTCAGCATCAACAACGCTTCTTTCACTAATCGCCATTGTCCCGCTGAGGGAGTGTAAAATCCCTACTTTGATGGTGTCACTGCTATTAGTAGCAGTGGGTGATTCATTGGGTGAGTCATTCCCGCAAGCCTTGAGCAAAAGGCTAGTACCGATAGTTGCAGAACTATAAAGTAAAAACTTCCTTCGGTTAAATTGTTGAGTCATATTCGGATGAATTGATTACACTGCTTATCTACAGTATTTGATGTTAGTTTGATAGTTTACTATTAAAAAGTTAGCTAATATACAAAGTTTTATAAATTTAGATTGCAGGTGATTTAGGAAATTCAGCCCAAAATCAAAAGCGCCCTTCCGTTGGGAAGAGCGCTTTGATCAATCAGAGACAGTATTATTTAAATTTCTTAACCTGAATCTCTTAGCCGTTGATTGCAGGAGCAGTCAAAGCAACAGGAGCAACTTCACCAGCAGCCAAGTCTAAGGGGAAGTTGTGAGCGTTACGCTCGTGCATTACTTCCATA
>NZ_JANQDG010000002.1:0-8705 GCF_029891665.1 Anabaenopsis sp. FSS-46
ACCCAGATTAAAGGTAACTGTAATGGCGCTAAGTAATCCCATCACCCAAATCAGGATGACAGCTTGTTTACCGGTGATACCCCATTTACCAATGTTGGGATTTTGATAACAACTTGCTAGAGTCGCACCCAGGAGGATAATCACAGCGGGAAAGTAAACAAAACTATAACGAGCGCCTCGTGTAATATCTATACCCAGAAAGTAAGTAAAGCAGAAAAATAAAGCGATCGCTCCTAATATTACCCCAGCAAATACCTGAGTGATGAAAATAGTTTCAGGGTTTTGTAGTTGTACTTTAATGCCAGCAATTAAAATAGGTATTGCCCAAATAAAGAAAATTAACATCACCAACCCAGAGAGAATGACCACCGTTAACTGTGGTGCTTCCACTGGGAGGAGCGAAATCATGGTAATCCAGGTGGCTAAAGCTTGGAAAATAGGGCTAATCCAAGTTAATCCCACCCGTTCACCTCGAATCCACTCTGTTAAAGCACCAAGATCACGATTTCGTAACCAGGTAGGTAACCAAACTAACCCAGCTACAGCAGTAGCAACTGCAATCAAATATATTCGCCGCCAACTGGGAGAGAGTAACACCCAATTTTTTGCCCGTCCTTGTTGTTTCCCAGCTACAAAAATCAACACTAAAGCTATAGCGCCCAGAGTCAAGACAAAAAAGTAATGAGTAGCAATACCCAAGGCGTTAATACCTACCCAAACAACAATTAACCACAGGGGTAATAAGGTTTGGTTTTGTAGGTGACGCCTAGCAATTACTAAGCAACCTAGGGAAGCCATTATCCAGAGGATAGCCAAAGTATAATGACGTGCTTCCTGTGCTAAATAAATACCGTAGGGTGAAACTGCGATCATCGCCGCTGATAATTGTCCCACTAATGCAGAACGAAAAGCTAACTTACCCAAGATATAAGCACAGGGAATAGAAACTGCACCCAGTAAAGCGGGAAATGAGCGCGCAGCAAATAATGATACTATACCTTCTTGATTGGGAAATAACTTCATCCACAGATGAACCAGTACAAAATATATGGGTGGATGGTTATCTTCTGTGAGCAGATGATGAATTACATCCCCCACACCAGCGGCGGGATTTATCTGTAATGGCTGCAATAATATATCAGGGGCGATCGCTTGATCTAAGGGTATTGGTAAAAAACTATTTCCCAAGCTAAACACCAAAGTAGCCATTTCATCAGTCCAAGGTGGTTTAGCTGTTAAGTTGGTGAACCGTAAAGCCACACCTATTATGAACCATATCAGCAACAGTAAAGGATGAAACCAGGGAGCAGAAACCGTAGAGCGCCAATCTTGATTGAAATACATATAGTCATCCTATTTGACTTGAGAAATTATCAGTGAGGAAAGGAAACAGGGAACACACCGAACAGGGAACACACCGAACAGGGAACAGAAATTGTTCATGAATCATTTAGGATTGCTATATACTTGTAGAATTTTGGCTGGCTGAAGTTAATTAAATAATGTACTAATCTCTCCTAAGTTTATCTATTGTTTGACCTCGGATATTTTACGATAAATTTGTGTGTCTTCCATGTTCCTTAATAGGATATAATCTGCTTTGAGTGTTGTTTCCAGTAAGGCGATCGCTTCTGGATGATCTTGTAAATACCAAACATTTTCCTTTTTGACAATAAACTCAGGTTTTTGTGCCAACACTTCCAGTAATGCTTGATTAGTATTAGCAGTTTGACCTTGGAGAACACGTAGTAAATATTCTTTGGATATATTTGATGGATGGGTGACTATTTTTGTAGGCGGTTTCAGGTTCAGGAGCCAATAAACCAGATGATGATCCATCATATATGCTGTAATATTACTTCCTCCCTGTTCAGCTAAATATTTAGCTAAATCATATTCTTTACCATAGAAGATTGATTGTTGTGTCACCAGACGCGTCCCTATAGTTTTGTATTCATTCAAACTGGGTGTAACCGTGAGCATCAATGTGACTATGAGTATAAAATAACCTACTTTTAAGTTGAAATCCAAGATTTTCATCAACCAAGATGCCAATACGACCCCCAAAAAAGGAGCCAATTGAATCATATAATGACTATGTGCCGCACCACTATTTAAAATTGACCACTCAGTACCTAAGAAGTAGATGGATAAGTATATTAATCTATTTTGGTTATCTGAATATTTTTCCTGTTGTTTAATAATTAAAATAAGCTGATAACAACCTATTAAAAATATAATCCCCCAAATATCGTAAATTTGCTTAAAGATAATTTGCCAAAATGTTATTTGAGAATGGGAGTAAGCTAATGATGCATCAATCACCGCAGCTTTAAATAGTGCAACATTGTTTGTCGCCATGTATGGTAAAAACAAAAATATGAATGGAATTAAACACCCAATTCCATAGGCAAACATGGAAAAGCTTTTACAACCTGAATTAAAATTGATACTTTTAAATGCAATATATAAACCTAAAATTAATGCTAAATAAGCCAAATTTAGGCGAATCATACAAGCGGTTCCCATGAGGAAACCAACCATAAAAAATTTTAGATTTATTAACTTATACTCCCTCAATAGCAGGGCTAATGAACCGAGTAAAGGTACAATAGCTATATGCTCGGTCATAGTAGATTTACCATCCATCAACGGACCAGTTAAAATAACAAAGACCATAGCAGCTAATATACTAAGTTTCTGACTCCATACACAGCGACAAATATAGTAAGTCAGAATGGCTGATATGATTACGCATATTGTCCCAAATAGGCGAATAGATATGATAGATTTACCAACAGCTAAAATAGGTAAGGCATAGCTAAAGAATACGAGTGGTGGCTTTACATCCCATATTTCCACATATGGTAAGTTACCATCTAAAATGGACTGACCCATTAAAATAAATGTACTTTCATCCCAATTGAATGTAGAACGGAAGAAAAAGGGTAAGCGGAAGAACAGAGTAAATAGAGTTATAATACACAGATGCCAATATCTCATGATGGGTATTTTTACCATTTATCCAAGTCCTAAAAGAGTTAATTTTGTAGACACATATTTACTGATTTAACTATAGTTCCTCTCTTCAATAACTCGGATACGGTCACAAAGTTATATCCCTGGGGAGTGTAAGCACTCAAAATTCTTTCCACTACTTCTACAGTATTATGGCGACTAGCATATACTCCCCCTTTCGCGACACCATCGGAGTCATGTAAAAGTATGATGCTCCCATTGTGAAAGCTTTTTTCAAATATATTCATCATTTCCCCCGCTGACCTACCTCGCCAGTCCTGTAAATCCACATCCCAAAATATAATGGGTTTTTGCATCTGCTTTAAAACATTAGTGACAAACAAGCCAGCCCGACCAAAAGGAGGTCTAAAATAAATCTTGTGGGAGTATCCCAACTGATTAATTAAAGCATCGGTTTGTGTAACTTCCCGATAAATAGAATTTTCCATCTGAGTATTCAGGTTGTAATGATTCCAAGTATGGTTAGCTATTTCATGTCCCTGGTTTTCTAAAGATTGGATAATCTGGGGATACTGTTGGCTGTGTTTTCCTAACACAAAAAATGTGCCCTGGGCTTGGTAATCTAAAAGTGTCTGAGCAATTGCTCTTGTGTATACTGGGTCAGGTCCGTCGTCAAATGTCAGTGCTAAAACTTTATCAGGAGTATTGACACAAAATACTGATTCTCCAAAGACTGTGGGAAGTAGAAAACGCTGTGGCCAAGCGAAGTTTAAAAAACAGTAAATCCCTATAACCAACCACAGGAGAGGTAATAATTTCGGAAATTTAACTTTAGTTTTACTATCTTTGCGAAGACGCAGAGAATAAAACCTCTGCGAAAAAGGCTTACGTAAATGCATGACTACGGTTAAATATGTATATTTGTTGAAAAAAAAATATTGCAGCGGTAATAGTATATCAGATTACAGGTATATTTGTATATAATTAGACTAATATTTGAGATTTCCTACACTGCTGTGGTTTTCATCTCAGGACGCAAATCACTCTAACTTCTAGCTTCAGTATCCTACAGCCCAGCTACCCAGGGAATATAATAAATAGAAAATAGTGCAAAATAAAACCTATGGCTATAACAGCACGAGAGATAGAGGCATTAATGCCAGATTGCACACAACTACTCAGTGATGAGCCGGAAATGGAGAGTTCTTTACACTATACACAACTATTGATACTGGTAACGTGCTTAGAGTGGTTGTGGAGAGATAGGGAGGATTTCTTTATCGGCGCGAACCTAACTATTTACTATAGCCGTCAACAGTTAAAAAATCGAGAGTTTAGAGGCCCAGACTTTTTTCTGGTTAAAGATACAGAAAAACGCCCCCGTACTTCTTGGGTGGTATGGGAAGAAAACGGTAATTACCCCAATTTGATTATTGAATTACTCTCTGAGTCTACAGCTAAGGTAGACCGGGGGTTAAAGAAACAACTATATCAAAACCAGTTTCGCACTCCTGAGTATTTTTGGTTCTCACCTAATACTTTAGAGTTGGTAGGATTTCGTTTAGTTGGAAGTGAGTATCAGGATGTCACACCCACTGAGCAGGGTTGGTTATGGAGTCAAGAATTAGGCTTATATTTGGGAATTTTTGACGGTAAATTACGTTACTTTCATTGGGATGGACAATTGGTACCCACCCCTGAGGAAGCTGTTTTAGAAGAAGTGCAAAAGGCTGAAGCTGAACGTCAAAGGGCCGAAGCTGAACGTCAAAAGGCTGAAGCTGAACGTCAAAGGGCGGATGAAGCCGAAAGGAGAGCAATTATTTTGGCTCAACGTTTAAGAGCATTAGGTATTGAACCTGATAATATTGTGTAAGGGTTGACACTCCCCCGGGCTAAAATCCGGGGGGACTAAACTCATTAGGAGTGATAATATTTTTGTAGTTGGTGATTTGGCTCATTTCTCCCATCAAAATGGGAAACCTTTACAAGTGTTCATGGGAACGTTTCTATACCTAGATTTACCAATTGAGGAATTTCATCAAAAAAAGGTAGATTTATTTTCAGTTTGTTGAATAAAGGCCTCAAATTGATTATTGGGTGTCCATTGGATAGCGCCGTCATCTCTAGTAGAAAATAGCTGTGTCTGGTTTTGACTCAGATTAGATAAGGTTTTTGAGTCTAAATTAGTATAAGAGGCTATGGCCACCTGTGGTTGGAGCATTTGTACTAAATCTGACAAGGACTCAGGTCTACACCACAGTACTTGTGGACGCACCAAGCTACCTGCTTTGACTAGCTGTTCTACCTCCTGAGCCTTGACATCCCCCACCAATAGCCAATTCTGTCCTTGAATTTGCAGTTTTAAGACAGGTAACTGGTCATTAATTAACTGAGCAGTTACTGAACCAGTATTGACTATTTGACCAGGTGCTAAAGGTTGGTGTATTCCTCGTTGCTTTTGCACTTGCTGTTGAATTGCCTGATTAGCAATGTTGTCTGTGAGGTTGGCTGAATATTCATAAAAGTTATTTATTCTTATAGCTTGTAGTATTTCCAACCAAGCGCTAGTTTCCTGGTATTTTAAATTACTGCTGATTCCGCTGCGCTCAGTGCCAAAGGCGATCGCCGAATCTATGTGATTAATGCCCTGCTGTTGTAAAAATGGTAAAATTGTGAAGCGTCCAGTCCCCTGCTTTCCACTATTAATTAGTGTCACCTTTCCCCGATCCTGAATGACTACAACTGGTTGTTTACCTGCTGCTAGGACTGTGACCCTAAATAATGTATTGGCAGAATGCCAAAAGGGGATGAGTACCAAACCGATGGCCATGAAACTGGCCAATAACCAGCGTTTTTGCCACCAAGGTACTAGCCAAACCGAAATCACCAGTGCATATATTGCTAGCAATTGCCACGTAGATATACTACCCAAATTCAGAGAATTACCGGGAAAGCTTCTAAATAATTGTACTAATTTAAATAACCAGTCAGTAGGGTAATATAATAGTCCTGCTAAGGTGCTGCCACCTGTAGGCCAAACTAATGCTGCTATGGCGCTAATAATCCCACCTATACTAATGGTTGCAATCAAAGGTGTGCTGATCATATTCAATATTACACCGTAAGCAGGCATCACCCCAAATACAAAAAGTTGCACTGGTAAAGTCCAAATTGTCGCAGCCAGGGGAACGGCAATCAAGGAAGTGATGACCGGTGGTAACCAATCTAAGCGTTTTACCAATGGGGGAACTGTGACCACTAACCCTAGTGTGGCTAAAAAACTCAATTGAAAGCCTAAATCCCAAATCCATAGGGGATTAATTAACAATAATAAAGTGGCTGCTAATAACAGAGAGCCAAATTTTTTAACTTTTCTTTGTAATAATAAACCCACTAAAGCCGCAAAACCCATAATTACCGCCCTGAGTACTGAAGGTTGGAACCCTGTTAAACTCAGGAAAATAATTAAGGCTAAACAGCCAAAAGTAAACCGCGTTCTCGCAGCTGCACGGCTTGTCAACTGCATTACCAAACCTAACACTAAAGAAACGTGAAATCCTGAAGCTGCTAAAGTATGAGCCAATCCAGCTTTGATAAACAAATCACGGATATCGTGGGGTAAATCAACTGCTTTGCTACCTAACACCATTGCACTTACCAATGGACCATGTGGAACACCCAGGCTTTGAGTGTGCGATCGCACAATTCGCTGCCGAACTTGCCACCATCCCCACGGACGTTGATTATACTCATCCAGGAAAGTAATCTGTCTTCCACTCAAACCCGCAAATATTCCTTGGTAATTGAGAAACTTCTGAAAATCGAAACCACCAGGGTTGTATGCTGTTCTTGGCTGGTATAAAACTCCCGTCACAGCAATTTGTTGACCGGGATATAACCCAGTAGCCTGGAGCAAGGGTACTGTTACATATAATTTTCCCGTCACACCTTTAGCCGCATCTAGCGGGCCAGCTTCATTCTTAACTTGATCAACCTGAGTAGCTGCTAATAAAAATTGTCCTCGTTGGTTGCGAGTTAAACGGGGGTTACTTATCACTTGACCACGAACCATCACCAGTTGTTGCTGATTACCATTATTTTCCGATACCAACAATGTACTAATATCTTGCGCTCCGGGTTGGGGCGATCGCCATTGAAAATATACACTTGCTAATAACCCCACTAAACCGGCAACTAACCATATTCTAGAATGAGGAATATTTGACCAGATATTTCTTAATCCCTGATTTGTATTGCCATCATTTGGGTATTGTGTAGCCTTCCCTAATCTGCGTTTTCTCAACAGAACCGCTGCTACCATCCCTAAACCTAAAACCCAAAACCCACCCCAAGGTACCGAGGTAAACAACAACCCTAAAATAAAACCAAGACAGATAACCACACCACTCGTCGGAATCATAAGTCACTCGTCAAAAGTAAAGCAAACATAATAACTCTTTAGGCTCCCAAACTGGCTGATTTGCCCTCTTAGTTAGGACTGAGGCAAAAAAACCTCACTTTTTCAGGTTGAGTGTCCATTCTAACTCTCATTAGTCAGTGCAATCTGTGATTTCTTCTCAGTTTACCTGTGCCTCAGTCCTGTTATTGTTTTACATTCAAGAGCTACAAACCTTTATCCCCTTGAGTAAAGGAAAACCCAACTTTTCCCGTTGCTCAACATATAGATGAGCCACCTTCCGAGCCAAATGACGAATCCTGCCAATGTAACGAGTTCTCTCCGTCACCGAAATTACGCCTCTAGCATCCAGTAAGTTAAAGGTATGTGAACACTTCATAACATAATCTAGGCTGGGTACCACCAAACCACGCTCAGTTAATTGCCCAGCCTCCTGCTCATATAAATTAAACAGTGTTAACAGCAACTCAGGATTAGACCCTTCAAAGTTATAAGTACACTGCTCAATCTCACTTTGTAGGAAAACATCACCATAAGTGATGTTGTCAGTCCAAGCAATCTTAGTAATGGCTTCCACTTGCTGGAGGTACATCACCAACCGCTCTAACCCATAGGTGATTTCAATCGATACGGGACGACAATCAATTCCCCCACACTGTTGGAAATAGGTAAATTGAGTAATTTCCATCCCATCTAACCAAACTTCCCAACCAGTTCCCCAAGCACCCACCGTCGCATCTTCCCAGTTATCTTCCACAAATCGAATATCGTGGTCTTCGGGACGAATCCCCAGAGCAGACAAAGAATCAAGGTAAATTTCTTGAATATTATCTGGCGAGGGCTTAATCAGAACTTGATACTGATAATAGTGTTGAAAGCGATTGGGGTTTTCACCGTAGCGTCCATCAGTAGGACGACGGCATGGTTCAACATAAGCCACTGACCAAGGCTCAGGTCCCAAAGCCCTTAAAAATGTATGGGGGTTTTTAGTACCCGCTCCCTTCTCAATGTCATATGGTTGGGCAATTAAGCAACCACGGTCACCCCAAAACTGATGCAATAAACTAATCACAGACTGAAAATTCACGCTCTACCCTCCCTTAGTCAGCAACTGGCATACACTATTGTTGCCTACAACCTAGCACTGTGGCGAGTTTCAGAGAGATGAAAAAAAAATCTGCAAAAATTAGAAAAAAAGAGTTGACAAAGCTAGAGACAGTAGCTATATTGGATAAGTGCCTGAGAGACAAGCGCTGCAAAGCGGAGTCCGAGGGAACACCGAACCATGAAAATATTATAGTTTGAAAGC
>NZ_JANQDG010000003.1:0-13922 GCF_029891665.1 Anabaenopsis sp. FSS-46
ACCCATCGGACTTTATTAAATAGTGACCAGGTACAGCGAATTTATCTAGATGAGTTAGGATCTCCCAATACCCTGTCAATAGGTATTAATTTAATGCAGTTGGCGATCGCCTCAGAGGAGAGAATGGCCACACAAGCAAAAAAATTACTAGAGAGGGTAGAATTAGAGATAAGCCAGACACTAGCGAAAACTGAAATCATAGATATTATTACCACAATTGCTGTTTACAAGTTTTCTGCATTGAGTAGAGAGGAAGTGGAAGCGATAAAGGTAATGCTGTTTATTTGATTTAGCTGCACAACAGCTTACATCGATCGCACCGATAGATAATGAAATTATGCAGCCACATCAACATAATCACATTCTGTTTGTGGTTGAGGAATTGTTAATCCATCTTCTATTAATGCTTCTAAGTGAAAAGCAATTGCTTCTTGAATGTTTTGTTTAACTTCTTCTATTGTGTCACCAACAGTTACACATCCAGGTAAGTCAGGTACATAAGCAGAGTAATTTCCTTGAGCTTTTTCAATAATTATTGCGTAACGCATTATTATTTCTCCAATTGTGATTGTTTAAGAATACTTTTGAGAGTTCCAATTGCTAAATCTTTGGAAGGTTTACCTGGAACGGTAACTGTTCCGGGTTTACTAGGGTGTTTATATTGACCATGACTCCCCTTAGTTCTTGCTAAATACCATCCATCTGCTTCTAATATTTTGATAATTTCATAAACTTTCATCTTTTATGCTATCATACACTGCCTTTTGGTTTATTCTCCACAACATTACCAAATAAATTCACGAGGGTGTTCAGATCCCCGACTTCTTCTATAACCTGGTTAGGTGTTGAATAATTGCGATCGCATTCGGGGAGCTTAAATCTTGCGTGGGTGTTCAGATACCCGACTTCTTCCATAACCTAGGGAGTTATTGAATAACTGCGATCGCAGTCGGTGAGCGCAGTGTGGTCTTTAATACTGTGAGCATCGGGAGGGGGAAATCTTGCAGGTTCTACCTTTTCTAACCCTAGGTGTCTATAAATACCAACTATTTCCTCCTCGTTACCACTCAGGGGACGGAGGCGAATTAGGTCTTGATTTTCGTCTGGTATAACCACCCATTGCCGACTACGACAAGTTACAATGGAGCCGGGGGTGGCGCTGGTGGTTTTTATCATTTTTATCCCCGAACAGATACCCAAGTGTTATATAGGAATTTTCCCATATATTGTTACCAAAATAATCTCTACAGAAAAACTTTTTTTTAATTGGTAGTTAAAAATATAGATCCTGGACTTCTTGAAGAAGTCTGGGATCTAAAACTCACAGCATAATCCCACGAGTCATGGGAGTATTAACAGCAAGCAATGCCTTATTTAATTGACAAAAATATTCACGGGTAATGGACTTTTATCACCAAGCCATATGATCAACAAGTAATTAAAGCCCGTTACCAGAACCAGCCAAGGCAATTATCTAACGAATATTTATCTCTTGCAGCTGCTTTTCTGGATGAAAATTGTCATTTTTAGCGGTCAAGGAATTCAACGCCATATTTACACCTCGATCATGCAGTTGCTGCTGTTGGGTATATTCATTCAGTTTAGCCCGAGCTTGGGGGTAAACTGAACTACTTTTATGAATTTTACGCAAAAACTGGATAGCGCCACTAAAGTCGCCAACAGATGCTTTGATATTGGCACGATGTAAAAAATAAGCCGCTCTAATCTGCCGCTTTTGGTCATACTCGGCTATTTTCTCTTGAACTAAAGTACCAGCAGTACTGTCGGGAGGAATTTGACGCAGATATTCTATAGCCGCTGAAAATTCTCTATCTACAGCTTTTGCATAGGCTTTTGATAACAAATCGTGTGTTTGTATGGCAATGTTGGCTCGTGCTTGCTCCACCAGTTTCTCTACTTTAGATTGCCAATATAAAATATCTGGTAATTTCGCCTGCACACTTAAAACATCTGACCATCTCTCCTCATTCAGGGCTTGTTGGGCAATTTCGTATTGTTCAGCCGCCAATGGCCATTTACCCTGCCATTCTTCTATATTAGCTTGAGCCTCCGGGTAAACATTGCTGTAAGCAGGAATTGATTCAGCTAACGCCAGCGCTCCTTGAAAATTGCCTGTTTGATATTCTTTTATGGCTATATGTAATCTGCCTTTATGGGAATATGCAGGAGAATTATCCATTAAAGAACATGCTGCTAATCCCACTAATAAGGAATTAGCCGCCAAGCCTACTTTCATCCCTGAAAATACTGGGGACGATGTGGCAAAAGTAGGTTGTGGTTGTGTATCCTGATTTTCAGCCCTGATGATTTGATGGAGTTGAAGGGGTATTTTCGGGGCGTTGAAGACTTGATCAAGGGTATATAAGACTTCAGCCGCCGACTGAAAGCGATCGCGGCAATCATAGCAAATCATTTTACTGAGAATAGCAGCTAGCTGATCACTCACTGATATATCTTCAGTCCGCCAGATAATCTCACCGGTTCCAACATTTAGTTTTAATTGCAGTGGTTCTAGTCCTGTTAAGGCTTGAATGGCAATCATACCCAAAGCATAA
The DNA here is from genome assembly GCF_029891665.1 of Anabaenopsis sp. FSS-46. Lineage (NCBI taxonomy): Bacteria > Bacillati > Cyanobacteriota > Cyanophyceae > Nostocales > Nodulariaceae > Anabaenopsis > Anabaenopsis sp. FSS-46. The sequence goes on from NZ_JANQDG010000003.1 coordinate 2,577, forward strand.
ATATCACTATTGGGCAGGGTTTGACCAATAAATTGCTCTGGCGATATGTACCCCAGGGCGTTTACAGGAAGGTCATAAATAGGTAGCTCCCCATATGCGCCTAAATCAACTGACTCGATTAAACCGAAGTCGATTAAAGCTAATTTGCCATCAAGAGTACGTCTAATCAAGTTTTCGGGCTTAATATGGCAATGGATCACACCTTGAGAGTGAACAAAATCTAAAATACCTAGGGTATCTTCTAACAATTCTATAACTTCGGTTTCCGTCCACAGACCTCCGCAGGAATGCTTGATGGGTAATTCCTGACTCAGGGAATGTCCCTCTACAAATTCCTGTACTAAGTAGAAATGCCCATTTTCTTCAAAATAGGCGACAAACTGGGGAATTTGACCATGGCTTCCTAGACGCTGCAGAGTTCCTGTTTCATTGAGAAAGCAAAATCTTAAACTGTCTAAGTAGGTAGGGGGGAATTGCTCACCGTTAATCTGTTTAATCGTGTATTTGCTATTTCCCGGGTGGTCTCTATCTATGGCGATGTATGTTTCGCCAAATACCCCTGCACCCAGACTTTGGATAACTTGGTAACGTGCTTGTAGTACTTTACCGATCATGTGATCATTCATGAGCTGGTTACTAAATAAGGCCTTATCATATGTTTCGCTAGATCAAGCGTTTTTCCGGAAGTCTGGGAAATAAATCATGCTAGCGTCCATTTTTGAAAGCCCAGTAGCTTTATCCTTTGGTTTCTTCGTCCTGTGAAATCACCTGGGTGTTATTTGTTAAGGGTTTGACCACCCGCGCGATCGCTTCTTGCACAAAAGCTTTGATAAATTCATCCCTGCGGTTTAATTTAAATTGTTCCTTGACTACCTCAGTCATACCACCATCACCCCAATCTTGGTCATGGCGAAAATACTCAATAAAACTTTTCCCCGCAATCCGTGTTAAATAAGCTACCGTTACTCCTTGAATTGCCCTACCAATGACAAAGGTGGCTACATGAAATTGTAAAGCTGTAGATATTAATTGAATTGCACCTTTGACTATACCTAAACTAGCGATGGTCTTGGCGAGGGAAAGGGCTAACTCTTTACCCCGTTCCATGTTCAGTTCACAGCCGTAGACTCTGCCAATCTCCACCACCATTTGAGCATTCACAGCGGCAGTTGCCAGTAAATCTACTACTGGTAGAGGTGTAACTGATACCACACCAGCCCCAATCCAGCCAAAGCGATCAACTATTTTGTCAGCTTGACGACGACGCTGGACATCAATCAAATTTCGCGCCTCTTCTCCCAGGCGTAGGGATTGCAGAAGAATATTATCCGCTACCAAATCCTCACCCTCAGCCCGTAAAATCGCCGCCATCCGTCGCAGCAAGGGGATAATATCCGCTTCTGGCTGTAGGGTTTCGCCAGTTTCTAGTTTTGCCGTTTGGGGATTAGCCGCGATCGCAATCACATCATTGGCGGCAATAAATCCCTGTACCCGTTGACGTAACCGAGCCAGGATAGATTCTTGATCTTCATCTGTATATAAATCAGTTTTATTGAGAACCAACAGCGATCGCTTGCCAATTTCCGCCAAACTGCGTAGGGGTTCATATTCAGAACGTCGCAAATCATTATCTACCACAAATAACAGTAAATCTGCTGAAGTTGCCAGTTCCCGCGCTAATTGTTCCCGTTCGGTTCCCTCCACCCCGGCTTCTAAAATCCCCGGAGTATCGGTAATTAAAATCTTGCGTTGTAATCCCTTCAACCGCAAACAATAAGTTTCCCCCACCTGGGTAGTCCCCATGGGCGCATTTACCTGACCGACTATGCGCCCCATAATGGCATTAACTAAAGAAGTTTTACCAGCACTACCTGTACCAAAGACAACTACTTGAATTTCACCCCGTGCCAGATTAACTTCAATTTCTCGGGATTTACTTAATAAAGCTTGTCGTGCGACTTCATCTTGAATTTGGGCTACCTGTTGTTTAACAGCTTTTAATGTACTCGAAGCCGCATCAGATTTAGCAGCGGGAATTTCTGCAGCCGTAACTCGTCGGGCTGGGCGGTGCGATCGCCTTTCCCCGGCTTGAAGTATCAATACATAATAAACAAAAGCCGCAACCAACCCCCCAATCAATAAAACCAACAACAACAGCAGCAAATTACCCAGCAGTGGCGAATAGGACAACTGCCAGTAAAGCCGAGACAGTGAGTCAATCAACCAGAGGCTTAAGCCCAAAATGACGATTAAACCTACAATTAGGGTGACTATACGCGACAAAGGCATAGATGGCACAGTTAGTTAGTGGGTGTTCAATTGGCTGATGTTTTGAGTTTTTTTTGGGGTTTGGGTATACAGACACACAGGGATGAACAACATTGTCAATCTCCGGGGAGGGATATGAGGTAGAAACTAATGCTCAGTCCCCAATCCCCTCTCCAGTGTACTATCTGTCCACAGATCCCATGATCACGTCAACACTACCAAGAATAACCACAATATCTGCAACTTTCATCCCTCGTAGGAGTTCCGGGACAATTTGCAGGTTGTTAAAGTCAGCGGCGCGAATTTTCCACCGCCAAGGGAAGCCATGATCATCACCGACAAGATAAATTCCCAGTTCACCTTTACCGCTTTCCACACGGGAATAGATTTCGCCTTTGGGCATTTTAAAAGTAGGTGCAACTTTTTTCCCAATGTATTGATAATCAAAGCCATACCACTCAGATTTTTTCCCCTCTGCCATGCGCTTGGCTTCCAGGTTTTCGTAGGGTCCCCCTGGTAGTCCTTGAATTGCTTGGCGAATAATCTTCACCGATTCGCGCATTTCCCGCATCCGCACCATGTAACGGGCTAAACAATCCCCGGCGGTTTCCCATTGCACATCCCAATCAAAATCGTCGTAGCACTCGTAGTGGTCAACTTTCCTTAAGTCCCATTTTACCCCAGAGCCGCGTAACATGGGGCCAGATAATCCCCAGTTAATGGCTTGTTCCCGGGTGATGGTACCAATACCCTCAATCCGCCGGCGAAAAATGGGATTATTGGTAACCAAGCGCTCGTACTCGTCAACTTTGGGGAGAAAATAGTCACAGAAATCTAAGCATTTATCAACCCAACCATAGGGTAAATCAACTGCTACGCCACCCACACGGAAATAGTTGTGGTTTACCATCCGGTATCCCGTGGCGGCCTCCCACAAATCATAAATCATTTCCCGTTCTCGGAACTGATAGAAGAAGGGTGTTTGCGCCCCCACGTCAGCCAGAAACGGACCAAACCACAATAAGTGGTTAGCAATTCGGTTGAGTTCTAACATGATCACCCGAATATAGCTGGCGCGTTTGGGTACGGCTATACCTGCTAATTGTTCCGGGGCGTTAACGGTGACTGCTTCGTTAAACATACCCGCGGCGTAGTCCCACCGACTGACGTAGGGAACGTACATTACAGTGGTGCGGTTCTCAGCAATTTTCTCCATCCCCCGATGCAAATAGCCGATCACCGGTTCACAATCAACGACATCCTCGCCGTCCAATGTCACAATTAACCGCAAAACCCCGTGCATTGAGGGGTGGTGTGGCCCCATATTCAGCACCATAGGCTCGGTGCGGGTTTCTAGTCTGGCCATAAGTTCGGTGTTCTCCCATTATGAAAATTTCCACTTCAACCCCATCATCCCCACCAGGCTCGATTGTTTGTGTCTGCCAAAATCAGTTTGTCAGGGAAATAGTTTTGAGAAGTCGCTCTAGCAGCGTCTACATCTATTACCCATACAGAGTATGTTGGAGATGGGTCCTAGTGAGGGGATTTTACTTGATGTTTCAATTTGTTTCACTTCTTCAACTATTATTATATGGAGCTTGAGATTCAGGGAATTGTAGGCGCTGAATTTCTTCATGTGCCAGTTTTAAGCCGAGAGGTCATTGATGGGTTGGCAGTACGCCCTGGTGGCCATTATTTGGATGCAACTGTGGGCGGTGGTGGCCACAGTCGCTTGATCTTAGAGGCCGCTGCTAATGTGCGGTTGACTGCTATTGACCAAGATCAGGATGCTCTGCTAGCAGCCCAAAAGCACTTGGCTGAGTTTGGTGACCGGGTGCAGTTTGTGCTGGGCAATTTCTCATCTTATCAATATACTCCCCACTCTTTTGATGGTATCCTGGCTGATTTGGGTGTGAGTTCTTACCACTTAGACCAGCCAGAACGGGGTTTTAGCTTTCGCCACACCGCTAATCTGGATATGCGCATGAATCAGGGTCAATGTTTAACCGCCGCTGATGTGATTAATCACTGGGATGAGCCGGAGTTGGCAGATATTTTCTTTAAGTTCGGTGAGGAACGTTTATCCCGCCGCATCGCCAGGCGCATTGTGGAAAAACGACCATTTCACACTACTACGGAATTGGCAGAGGCGATCGCCTCTGCTGTCCCCCGTCAATACCGTTATGGTCGCATTCACCCTGCTACCCGTGTTTTTCAAGCTTTGCGCATTGTGGTTAATGATGAGTTACAGTCTTTGGCAACTTTTTTACAGCAAGCCCCCTATTCTCTGGTTCCCGGCGGTCGAATTGCCATTATCAGCTTTCACAGTCTGGAAGACCGCCCCGTCAAGCATGATTTCCGCAATTCTCCTTTGTTAAATGTCTTGACTAAAAAACCAATTACTGCTAAGGAAAAAGAATTGGCTGAGAATCCGCGATCGCGTTCCGCTAAGTTGAGGATAGCTGAAAGGCTATGAATACTATTTGAAACTTTTTTGCAAGTTTTTGTTACACTTTTTAAAAAATCTGTTACAGTACTTAATAGACAAAACAAAAACCTCTGTTAAGTCCTACTGGGAGTATTAAAGATGAAAACTACAACAACACCAGCTCCAGAAAATCGGAACGCTTGGAACTGGGGATTTACTACCCAAACCGAAAACTGGAACGGTCGTTTAGCAATGATTGGTTTTTCAGCTGCTGCTTTAATTGAAGTATTTTCTGGTCAGGGCTTTCTCCACTTTTGGGGTATCCTCTAAAACTTAACTTTTGTCCCAATTAAATAGCACTAAATACTCACCGCCAAAACAGAGCTACCATGGGTTGGCGGGCTATTTTTTGAGATGAACTACCCACTCTGGGTAGTTCATTATAATACCATACAAATGCTTAACTCAATCATCAAAAAACCAGGTAAACTTAGTGTCATTGCCCTGGGTAGTAATATTGGCGATTCCTATAAAATTTTAACAGCAGCTATAGAGACATTGGCCGCCACACCGGGGATCAAGCTACAAGCTCAATCTAGTTGGTATCGCACTAAACCCGTGGGTCCGCCCCAACCGGATTATTTAAATGGCTGCGCCATCTTGCAAGTAGAAATGTCACCAGACTTATTATTGTAGACCTTATTGGCTACAGAAGCAAAATTTGGTCGGGTGCGTCAAGAGCGCTGGGGTACGCGATCGCTGGATTTAGATTTGTTATTATATGATGACTTCATCATAGACACCCCCCAACTGCAGATTCCTCATCCCCGCATGGTTACTAGAGCCTTTGTATTAGTACCACTGGACGAAATTGCGCCCCATTGGGTAGAGCCGACTTCTGGAACTAAGATTAAAAACCTAGTAAAAGAGGTAGACCGTGCCGATGTAGTTTTATTCTCCAACCAATAACTAAAAAAAATATACGGTTTTTGTTCACAGCAGTTAGTATATGTATCCAGATATAAAATAAATTTACTATGCCACTAGGTAGAGAATTACCACAGCTGCTAAAACAGTGCTTATTTTATAAAGGTCGCAAGTTTGACTTTGAAGTCAATCGTCTGCGTTTACCCAATAAAGCCGAAGGAGAATGGGAATGCATTCGTCACCCCGGCGGAGCCTTAGCTGTACCCATAACAAAAACAGGTAAACTAGTACTGGTGCGCCAGTACCGCTTTGCCATTCAGAGAAGAATATTAGAATTTCCCGCCGGTACGGTAGAAATCAACGAAGATCCCCTGAAGACAGTACAACGGGAAATTGAGGAAGAAACAGGTTATAGCGCTAAGAAATGGGATACACTGGGTGAATTTTTCCTCGCCCCCGGCTATTCTGACGAAATCATCTATGCTTTTCTGGCGCGAGACTTAGAAAAGCTGGAAAACCCACCCAAAAAAGATGAAGATGAGGATATCGAAACTGTACTATTAACACCCGAAGAACTAGAGAAAGCTATTCTTCAGGGCGACGCCATAGATGCTAAAACCATTTCTAGTTTTATGCTAGCGCGCCCCTTTTTGCTTTAACAGCTTCAAATCTCCCCCTCTCCTGGGTCAGGAGAGGGTATAGGGTCAGATTCTGGCTTTTCCTCAGAAACTTTCTGGCGATTAATCCAAATACCTCTCAAACCAGCGGCTTTAGCACCTTGATAGTCCTCCTTAACACTATCACCAATGTGCCAAGCGGCTTGAGGTGGACAATGATGTTTTGCTAAAGCCAAGGCAAAAATCCGCGGGTCAGGTTTAGCAACACCCGCTTGGGTAGAAATGGTAATAGATGTAAAATAATTACTCAGTTCTAAACCTTGCAAGACGGAGAAAAGTCGGGAATCAAAATTAGAGACTACACCTAATTGAATACCCTGTTCTCGCCAGTGGTTCAAAGATGAGAGGACATCAGGATAAACGAACCAAGGTTCCCCAGTGCCAAAGTGAATATACAGTTCACTAAAAAAACCGCAAAAGTCAGAAAATTCTGACATAACCCCGGCGCTTTCAAAAGTATTGTAGACAATTTTCTGCCACCAATCAAACTCACGCTGGGAAAGATCATCTAAGTGTGCATCAGGAAATATGGGTGGAGGGGAAGCTGCAAAGCTTTGCTTAAAGGCTGTATCCAATATTTCCGCAGAAACTTCAACATCAAATTCCTTGGCTATTTGACTATAAATTTGGCCCACACTGCCTTTAACACCGAATAGCGTACCAACAGCATCTAAAAAAATAACTTTCGGTCGTTCCATCAAACCTAGTAAATTAATTATAAATATGAGATTTGAGTTGTTGGTGAAGACACCAGATACTACTAGGATAGTGTATCTATAATAGGACGAACTAGCCAATTAAAACCAACCTTGAGTTGATGATCTAAACTAGGCATCCGATAGAGATAAGCTAGACGACGAGCAACATATGCTAAGGGTCCATCTAACTTTACACCTAAACCAGTGAGGGTAGCATTATCTTTACCCAAAGCCATCATTTCCCCTAGCTGTTGGTAACGGAAACTAAGTAAAGGGCGATTAGTCAGAGAAGCCCAGATATTCCAAGCAGTATAATCAGCTTGTTGAAAAGCAACTTGGGCTGTAGCGGGGACTTGTTGACCCTCAGCATCACGACAGTCTGCTAAGTCTCCCAAAGCAAAGATTTCTGGATGTTCTAAGACTTGTAAGGTGGGTGTAGTTGTGATTTGACAGCGCTGATTTTGCTTTAAATTCAGGGTGCGGACTACGGTTGCTACCCTGGTTCCCACAGTCCAAATCACTAAATCTACAGGAATTGTATCTACTTGAGTTTTATATTCTAGGGAAATGGTATCTTCACCAATTGATTCTACCTTGGTTTCTAAGTCTAGAAATACCTGCTTGGCTTCTAAGGCTTTGGTAGCAGCTTGGCGGTTAAATTCTGGAGAGGTGCGTAAAATTTGATCACCAATTTCAATCAGGCGCAAACGTCCCCTTTTCCCTAATCTATCTGCGAGTTTACAGGCTAACTCTACACCACTGTAACCAGCGCCAACAATGGCGACGCGAATTTTATCCGCGTCCGATTCTTCTAAGACTCGCAGACGTTCTTCTAACCGGTAAGCGTCCGTGAGGTTGCGGAATGGATAAGCGTAAGATGCGGCTCCGGGAACCATATCTAGGGGTGTTTCTCCACCCAAAGCTAATACTAATCTGTCATAGGGAATTTCTGGGCCATCCTGTAACTGTACCCGTTTTTGCTCGGTGTCAATTCCCGATACCACACCTTGGTAAAAACGTACCCCTGTACCTTGTAATAACTCCTCAAAGGGGGGCGCAATTTCCCAGGTCTGCATTTCCCCTGTGAGTAATTCGTACAGTAATGGTAAAAATATAAAGCGATCGCCCTGGTCAACTAGGACAATTTCCGGTTTTTCCCCCTTTTCCCAGGGTAACTGACTTAAGCGCAGGGCGGTATAGAGACCACCAAAGCCTCCACCCAATATACATATTTTAGAAGTTGGTTGAGTCATGGCTCCTATAGGTTCATCAATACTAACTTCAGTGTAATCAATAAATGTTCAATAAACAAAAAAAGCCTGGTTGCGCTCATTACCAGGCGTTTAAGTTGAAATTGATTGCAGGAGGAGGTAGAAGACGGAAATTACCAACCAGGGATTATTGCAGATTTACCTTGACAACTTTTTTCTTTTCTTCTTCTGCTTTGGGTAGTGTCAGGTGCAAAATACCATCCTTGTATTCCGCACTAACTTTATTATTTTGCACCAAGGTAGGTAGAGAAATCGCCCGTTGGAATTTACCGTAATAAAATTCACTCTTGCTGACACCTTTATTTTCGGTTTTAGTTTCCGATTTGCGCTCACCAGTAATATAAACGGTGTCTTCTGTGACTTGTATATCCAGGTCTTTAGTGTCCATTCCTGGTATTTCTAGCTTGACATTAACTGCGTCATCGGTTTCGGAGATTTCCGCAGCAGGAACTTTATGGAAACCTCTTTCAAATAGTCTAGATGGTGCTTTGGTTTCTTCAAGTAGGCTATTAATTTCACGGTGGAGAGTACCGATTTCCATCCAGGGATTCCAGCGAACTAACATAAATATTCCTCCGATTAAGTAGTTTTTATTTAATTGATTTTGCACTTGTCTTAGTGCTTAATTTAAATATTAATCAGGATAACAATTTCTGTAAATTCGGTTCTTACGACGGCATAATTGATGATTACCGCCCATAATTTGGCGATAATAAATGTTAGGGTTTTCTCTATTTTTTAGGTGCGGTAAACCGAAATTACCAGAGTAGTCAACAGGATTATATCCCCGACTTCTTGAGAGGATGTTTTAAAAGTTATGATTAGTGTATCGAATATTATTTGACCCCACCCTCATCTTTCCCTTCACCAGGGAATGGGGCTTGATTTTGTTGCTTCGGTGTGTTCCGGTTTTCCGGTTTTCCGGTGTTCCCTGTTCCCTAGTCCCTAGTCCCTATTCTCTGTTCCCTGTTCCGGTGTTCCCTGTTCCCTGTTCCCTTTTCAAAAGTTATAAAATAACCTCTGAGGTGAAAATCTTGCACACAACAACACCCAAGCTCCTACTCACCTTATTATTTCCTCTCATTTATCAGACTATCTAGGGTGACCCTGACTAAACTATCAGTGGCATAACCCCCTGTTTACCAATCTGAGGAAATATCAGCTTTCCAGTTGGGTGTTGTGTTCGGTTGACGAGACAGATTAGAATAGAACAGCGCTTTTACCTCTTTGTGAACTGAACATTGGCTGTTGAATCTGCCAGGGAAGCTCTTTAGCTTCAATTATTAATATATCATTGTTAAATCAAGAGTACCTGACTTTGATACTAAACTTAACGTTTACAGGTAGGTGGTAGAACCTTGAGTATTTACCCATTGGTACCCTGGGATTCATTGGCAATTCCAACAGTGCGATCGCCTGTTGTGGAAAACCATCATCCATTGCATGAGGCGATCGCCATCACATTTATAGAGTGGGTAAGGCGATCGGCACCGCTCATTACCCACTCTACTCTACAATCTGATTTGTCAGGATTCTTTGACTGTAGGATATGCGATCGCTTGTGAATAAAGCGATCGCTAAGTCCAATTAACTCCAACTAACAAGAAAGTCTTGGTTAGTGAGATTGAGTCCAGAAGAAAGCTGTGCTAATGCTACTGGTTGGGCAGAACCTAAAGCATCAGAATCAAATTTGCTCAGGTCGAGCTTAGAATCCCCCAGCTTTACCAGCGCCCGTAGCTAGAGGTATATTAAAGTACTAAACAAACAAATTTGTAGCCGCAGCATTGATTAGAGAATTACTATTATTTATGGGTAAATCACCTGGAATTTCCCAGAAGAATGCACCACCAATTCCCTGCTCTTTGACGTAATCTGTTTTCGCTCCTATTGATCTTGTATCTTCGTAGGTATGGAAAACTTTTTGTTCATCACTGTAGATGTAAGGCACTTTGGCACTATCATCCCAGAAATATTGATATCCATTGGTTCCCAATTTATTATAGAGTTCCCTATAGGTAATACCGTCACTTAGGGTAGGAGTACCCGACTGGAATAGCCCATCATTGTTGCTACCAGGTTCAACTCCAGTCCAGGTGCGACCATAGAGAGGAAGACCCATTACAATATCTTTAGGATCAACACCTTTTGTTTTATAATAATCAACTGCCCAAGCAACAGTATCGGGTGTAGTAGTATTCCCCAAAGCAGCCTGATGTCCAGTTGTCCTATCAGCAGCCCAAGTACCTTTGTAGTCGTAGCTCATAACATTGATAAAGTCAACAATATCAGAAGTATGTGCCAAAACAGACTGAGTAGTTCCGTTCCAATTCAAATCTGCGGCTAACTTGTAATCGCCGCTTCCTTCCAAATACCACTGCGAAGCCATAGTTGCAGTAGTTAATAGCTTACCAGTAGGAAGTGCTTGATCTAATCTTTTCAGTAAGTCAAGGTATTCCTGATTTTCTGTCTGCTTAGGAGATTCCCAATCTATGTCAAGACCGTCAAAACCATGAGTATTCATCAATTGGATAGCAGTGTTGACAAAATTTTCTCTCGTTGTGGACGTAGAGTTATCACCAACAGCAGATGTAAAATCTGGTTCCATTGCCCCGCCAATGGAAAGCATTATTTTCAGGTTGGGATTTTGAGCCTTAATTTCTTGAAGTTTGGCGATATCACCTGCTGCATCTTGAGGTAGTGTAACTGTACCATCTGGTTTGACATCAGCAAAGGAATAGAACAAATGTGTGAGTTTATTAAATGGAGCATCTACTGAAGTATCGCCATTAAGATTCCAAGAGCCTATATATCCACCTAGAATGCTGACGTTGTTAGTGTTCTCATAGATTTTCAGATTACGGAACTGACTGTGAGCTGTGGGACTAGCTACATCATGGTCATTGGCAAAGGTGAGATAGTTAAAATCTCCCGTGAAGTACAGGACTTACGCAACTGGCACAAATAGGGAGCGGAGGGAGCCGCGCCACGGGACAATTTCAATTAAACCAAGCACATAGGAATACTTGGGCGTTTGAGTTGCTGTATTAAATAATTAGACAGCAAATTATGCTTGATTT
>NZ_JANQDG010000004.1:0-2237 GCF_029891665.1 Anabaenopsis sp. FSS-46
ACGCCTTAGCCAGACGCGATATTTCTCTTAAGATTTACAAGAAAGACTACCGCTATCATTGCTTGGTTTTCGCGTTGGCAATAGTCTTAATTCAATACTTAATATCGTATTATATATCAAGTGGGCGATTTTATTAACTCACTTATGTCAATGCTTGTAATCATAAGTATAGTTTTGTCTATAAAATAGCCAGCTTAGGACTAGCTCTCCTATAGGTTCTACGTTAAAGCCATGTTTGGCTTGCAGTCAATTTCTCAATATTTTGGCAAATTTTGTAATATCACTTAACAATAGTTATTTTAGTTACGAGGTCTCACGTACTTAGAGGATGTTTGATAAGTTTTCAACAGGTAATTTTTATCTTAGGGAACAGGGAACAGGGAACAGGGAACAGGGAACAGGGAATGGGGAATGGGGAATGGGGAACCGAAACAATCAAATCCAATCCCCTCCCCTTACAAGGGGAGGGTTAGGGTGGGGTCAAACAATAGTTGATACACTAATCATGACTTATCAAACATCCTCTTAGGCCTAGGAACCTGCCGCGCTGGAAGAAATCAATAACTCATCAGAGTGCTTGTGAGGTCAGAATACTTCTAGCTATGGTCAGTCCCAACGGCACAATAGGTTAGTTTGTACTTATCAAAGAATATGGCGGGGGATATTAAATAATATCCGACAGTAGTTTTGTAGCGAATACGACAATTTTTATGATATCCGGGGACTAAAATAAATTAAAGTCAAGGAATAACTACAAATCTAGCCTAGCTGGAACCAAGGTTACACCCTGCTTGTGACTGCCAAAGTAGAATTACAACTACTGAGCAGTTTCTCACGCATAAATTTAAATTTAATCTGGGGGATCACTATTTTGAAGAGCAAGAACTAATAAGTATAAGTTAAGGGAATACCATTTTTATATTTTCTTTGTTATTTTGTATTTAACGGGACAGTTATTCATTATCCAGTGAGCTAAATATAAAGTGAGTGAACTATTTACCAGGAAAGTCTATGCAAATTACTCACTTTGTGATTGTCCCCGTTTGATTTATCAACACAAGACAAATCCCAGATATAGATGGCATGGTAAAACTCCCAATCGGCAAATAGTTTATCAATACAAGGAACACCTTGGTCAGAACTATGGTTAAGACAAATAATCAGCATATTATCCTACCTGCTTTTATCAAAGCTGTGGAAGTGGAAGCAACTGACAATGTAGGTAGCCACAATAAATTTACTCCACGCAAATTCCACTTACTGCAACCATTACGTAAAAGGCTAGACAACATTGAAATTAAAAATCGCGACTTTGCTCACTTTATTGCTAAAATGATTCCGTCTCAGTGTCCTTTCGAGCGCGATGTCATGCTATTTGGGCGCAAAATAGCCCACATCCCCCCTCTGTGTAAGCTTAATCCACTGTATGATGAATTTGTCGGCTTACGCTTTCGCGCTTTGTGTTATTTAGTAGATGAGTGTGGAGAGGACATTCAATCCTACTGCTAAATCCTAACCGAGAAAACATGGTATGGAAATTAAAATTGAGCATCAACCAAGTCAACTACGCCTCAACCAGTTGGGTGTGTTTCAGTGGGCAATTTGGCAGAAAGAAATATCCAAATTTACCTGGACTTATGATACTCAAGAAACTTGTTATTTTTTGTTAGGTGATGTCGTTGTTACCCCCGATGGTGGACAACCAGTGAAAATAGGAAAGGGTGATTTAGTGACTTTTCCGGCTGGTATGTCTTGTATATGGGAAATCACCAGCGACGTGAAAAAACATTACTGCTTTGATTAGTTAAGATCCCAGAATCATGAATTAATTTCCTGGTCTTTTGGTTTCTTTCATCCTCCAGAATGCAAACATCTCCACAGTGACCAGGAATTAAATAGAAGCATAGGAGACATACTGGTGCTGTGTCTCCTATAATTTTGAATATGAGAGGATGTTTGATAAGTTTTCAACAGGTAATTTTTATCTTAGGGAACACCGAACACACCGAACACGGTATGGCTAACGCCACGCTATCGCTATCAACTTCGCTCACCGACCACACAAAAAACAATAAAATCCAGTCCCCTCCCCTTACAAGCTATCCATTACCCGGATCTTTCTTAACATTCGTGAGAGCGATCGCTCGCAAACCCCCAAACCTTAATCCTCCGTTGATGATTATCAATAAAATAAGGGTTTTATCAAGAAGAATAAGGTACATTTTGTCAAGAGTAGG
>NZ_JANQDG010000005.1:0-34188 GCF_029891665.1 Anabaenopsis sp. FSS-46
GCAAAAATAAGGTGTAGATGTCTAGATTGCATTGTGCTGTCGAGGGTTTAGTAATTTCTCTCATTCTCCCATACCCATTACTAGACGACCCTTATTTATCAATGCACTATTTTGTTATTCTGTCAATGCGTAAGTCCTAAAAACTACCTACCTTGTGGACTAACAGTTATTTTGTTAGCACTGCTGGTAATGTTAGTAGTGAGGTCATCAAACGATATATTAAAGACCCGCATCACGCCAAAAACTAAAAATACCAAGGTGGTTTTAACCACCGATTCGCTTACCTCTCAGGGCTAAAGCCACTTAGTTTCTCGCTTACCGCGATATTCTTATGAAAAATTTAATTCCGATTTTGATATCTTTAATAGTGGCTATTTGGGTAGTGGCGATCGCTATTATCTCAGTCCAAAATGCCACACCTGTATCTTTAAAATTCTTAACATTTCAATCGATTCAAATCCCATTAGGTTTATTAATGGCATTCACTGCTGGTACAGGTTTATTGGGAATGGCATTACTACAGCCACTTTGGAGTATGGCAAATTCTCGGCGGAGTCAGTCCCTTGATGATGATGCCGAGTTTTTTGTTGATGACCAGGATTTTTAACCAGATTCGCGTAATTCTCCGCGGCTGTATAGTCTGGGGATGTAAGGGAGCCAAAAACGAAACGTCCTTAAAGCGTTTTTTTACCACAGGTGAAAGAGTTTTGAGAACAGTTAAATTTTTGGCAATATCAAGTTTTGACTGAATCTTGTAATGTTAGTATATAGCCTTTTTCAGGCTCATGAAGCACACACCAATTCCCTATTCCCTATTCCCTGTCCACTCAAACTAAAAAAAAATGTACCTCACGAGCATGGTAAATGCTATAATATGACTTAGGCAACTGGAAAGGAGGTGATCACTGATGGCGTTAGGTAGGGTTACTAGCTAGTTACTGTTTTATTAACTAATACTCACAAACACACACATTTGCTCAAGGGAGACACGATTCTTTTACCTTAGATGGGGCAATTCATACTTTCTTTGTCCGAAAGAATTTATCATTGCGAGAACTGCAGTTTTGAGATAGATAGGGATCTGAACGCTGCAATTAATTTATCGCGTCTGGCTAAGGCGTGAAAGTCTACACCAGGGATAACTGCTCCCATGCTCCCATTGAAGTAGAAAGTCAAGTCTAGTTTTGTCTAGGTTTTATATAGCAGCTACTACCGAGATTACCTGTGGAGTGGGTAAACCTCTTAGAAGTCATTCTAAGACCGCGATGAAGCAGGAAGTTAACACCAAAACTACCAACGTCCAGTTAAGTCTAGATATAGGTAGCCTTGGTTAGGTTTAACAGAGCGGTAGTTCATAATAAGTCCCGGTGATTGAGGCAAAGAATTGAAACTGGCTTTTATTATTGACCCCATCCATCAGCTTGACCCCTGTCATGATACCAGCATTGCTCTGATGGAAGCAGCACAAATATTAGGACATGAAATTTGGGTAACTCAGGCGAATCTACTGAGTGTGGTAGATAGCACAGCTTGCGCGATGTTACAGCAGGTGGAACTGGTTCCAATCCAGTTAGTGGAGGGAAGCTGGAGGGCGGTAAATCCTTGGTACAGGTTGAGCGATAGCTGTTTTACCTCCCTAGATAGAATGGATGCTGTGTTCATGCGGACAGACCCACCTGTGAATGATTCCTACCTCTACGCTACTTATGTTCTGGACTATATCGACCAAGACAAAACTTTGGTGATTAATCGTCCTAGTGGTATCCGCGGGGCGAATGAAAAAATGTATGCTCTCCAATTTACTAACGCTATTCCAGAAACTATTGTCAGTGCTGACAAAGAGTTGATCCGGAAATTTGTTGAGGCTAAGGGCGCAGCAATTATTAAACCACTGGGTAATAAAGCCGGGGAAGGAATTTTATTTTTACAATCAGGCGATCGCAATTTCAATTCCATTGTTGAACTCAGTACACTGCGTGGTCGATTACCAGTGATGGTGCAAACTTATTTACCAAAAGCTAAGGAAGGGGATAAGCGAATTATCCTGCTGAATGGAGAACCAATTGGTGCCCTCAATCGCCTTTCTAGCGGTAGTGATTTTCGTAATAATATGGCAGCTGGTGGTACTGTTGCTCCAACTACAATCACCGCCAGAGAGCATGAAATCTGTAGGGAAATAGCCGCCACCTTACGTCAAGATGGCTTAACTTTTGTGGGTATTGATGTCATCGGTGGTTATTTAACTGAAGTTAATGTCACCAGTCCTACCGGAATTCGTGAAATTGACCGACTAGATGACACTAGCTTGGGTGAGCAGGTGATTTCATGGGTTGAGGAGGCGCTCAAAACCGAAAAACCACATCAGTAATCCCCTAGCCAAGGCTTTACTTCCCGATGTGGACAATCAGGATGTTGTTCCTCTATTCAGGTAGATTGTAGCTAAAAGTTAACACCCCTACCTACAAGGTAGGGGTTTAGCCCCATCCCCCAAGACCTCGCCAACCATAAATTTTCAGTTGCTGCCAGCTAATTGCATAAGTTTTTGAAAGCAGTTCTATTAACTCCTGCTATAGGATAAATATGACTTTTAAGTGTTGCTGCGCTTAATGTGTTATCTGGGTAACACTACTACTGTGTAAAAATATTGTTTAGACACAAGCCATTGCCTGAGCCAAAAATACTTTACTTTTTTCCTGGTCTTTCTCGCCCATTGCCTAACTTCATGGTTTACGCCGATTGCGGAGAAAGTCGGGAATATTCAGTTCGGGGGGTTTTTCTTTATGGTTCGGTGTGGGGGGATTAACTGCAGGTTGCTGCGGTGTGGGACGTTTTGGAGTAGCTGTTACTCTGGCATTAACTACGTTTTGGCTTTGTGCAGCTTGTACTTCACCGGTAAACCCAGTAGCAATTACAGTAATTCTCACCTCCCCCTGGAGCCTGTCATCAATCACCGCGCCAAAGATAATATTGGCATTGGGATCAACTACTTCATATATTGCTTCGGCGGCCGCATTCACCTCATGTAGGGTGAGATCACTGCCACCTGTAATATTAAATACAACCCCTCTAGCTCCTTCAATAGAACATTCTAATAAAGGCGAAGAAATAGCCGCGACTGCTGCTTCTCTGGCTCTTGATTTACCAGAACTCACACCTATCCCCATCAATGCGGATCCCGCGTCTGCCATGACGGCTCTAACATCGGCAAAGTCAACGTTTACCAAGCCGGGGATGGTAATAATATCGGAAATCCCCTGTACCCCTTGACGCAGGACATCATCCGCATAGCGAAATGCTTCTTGTACTGGCGTTTGTTCTGGTATGACTTCGAGCAACTTATTGTTGGGGATAATAATCAAAGTATCTACTCTACTTTTTAGCCCTTCAATCCCTTGTTCAGCTTGGCTGGTGCGGCGACGACCTTCAAAAACAAATGGACGTGTGACCACCCCCACGGTTAAAGCCCCCATTTCTTTGGCTACCTCCGCCACAATTGGGGCTGCACCCGTACCCGTACCCCCTCCCATACCAGCAGTGATAAATACTAGGTCAGCACCTTCTAACGCTGTAGCAATCTCGTCTCTTGATTCTTCAGCTGCTTTTTGACCAATAGCAGGATTACCACCGGCGCCTAAACCTCGTGTGAGCTTTTGCCCAATTTGCAATCGACTGGGCGCGCCCGCCAAGGTCAAAGCCTGGGCATCAGTATTGATTGACCAAAACTCTACTCCTGCGACATCAGATTCAATCATGCGGTTAACCGCATTTCCACCACCACCACCAACACCAATCACTTTGATATTGGCCACCCGACCCGGAACAATCTCCCCAATGCGGCTTTCTTCCATAGACATCTTTTTACCATCATAGTTTTGCCCAAAGTTCAGCCCAGAGTTATTAAAAGGTTTGTTGGAATTAACTGCTAGGGGAAATCCCGGCTGTCCCAAAGATTGGGCTTTTTTATATATCAGATATTGGTTATTATCAAGCATTGAATTCAGAGTGGTAGATAAACGACTTTTTCAGGTATTTTTCCTCAAAACCTCCGTGTCTAGGCGGCCCTTGGCTAGAAAAATAATATTTCTCACCTAAGAGTCACCTATCGTTTGACACTGCCAAAATATATGGCGCTGTTCTTGATTGTGATGGCGATTCCCAACATTAACAAAATTGTAATTGCCTTCTCTGGCTCTGGGAAGAGGCTAATGACCCATTGGCTAAGGCTATAGGACATATAGGACAGCTAATTCTAGAGAACTATACCCAAATTTCCTGAAAATTTCTCTGTATAACTTCTAGTGAATATTTATTATCTTTATGGTTATATTGCTGATTTAGGGCATAATCACCTCTACTTTTTCTGGTTCATACTTGAGATTAGGAAATATTTCTAGGGATTTTGGGGGTGATCTTTGGGATCGATTTGGTTCATATGTACTAATGGAGATGCGGGATTTCTCAAATCAATGTACTTGATTTGACTAAAATCCATTTTTGCAGATAAATATCGCATTTGGGCGAGTATTTTGACTTTTCTGGTTAACTCAGGACTGAAAGCACCAATGTGTACATCTCCTAGTTGGGTTTTCAAAATTATATTGTTGGGATCTTGCCAATCAACCTCCATTATTTTCACGGGACTTTGAGTTAATAGTGGATAAACTTGACTCCAATAGGAGCGATACTGTTCTGGGGAACCAATAACTTTGAGACTCGGAAGTTTGATCTGGGGATGGAATAACTTGTATTTTTCTAAGGGCATCAAAACCCCATTACCATCTAATAAGCCCGCAGGGGAGTTTTCCCTTGGACTTTGAGATGTGACCTTGTCCACCGGCTGGAGTGCGATCGCTACGGGTACTCTTGGCTGTATTTCGATATTCAGTCCCGGTGGAAAAAGACGGCGTCGCACAGTTGCTTGTGCAATAGTCGGTTTTTCCTGCAAAGAGTTGGCGATCGCTTGGGGTTTAATTCGCCATAAAGACTGAGGATAGGATATCTCTAGTAATGACTCAATTGCCTCTGGGGAGAGTAATTGCTCACCTGATTTCACGATAATTTGCTCTTGAGCCTTGACTACCCATATGGGTTGGACTGCTACCCAAAACAACCCACCTGCTAAACCACTAATGACTACAGTGCGCCAAATCGCCTGAATTATTTTTACCCGATGCTGCCGACGTATTTGGTGACGGCGCTCGGATAAATCATTTCGGGAACCTGATACTGTGCCTGGCATTCCTTCCTCTTTATATTTGCGGTAAAAATTCGTGCTTGCGATCAGATCGTTTCTTTTCCTTAATTAACCCGTGAGTATCTATGAATCTTTTGCCTCCATTTTTGCATTTACATCCGCTACACCAATATTCAAGCCAGTATTAAGCTTCAACCTCTGTAGCCCTTGATAGCTATGATTATCTATGTAGTACAAACACCACTGAAACTAATGCACAATATTGTGCCAGATATGAAATCTGGGAGCCGCTTGTCAATTAATCATGCCTAGTACATTGCTGGCTAAATATTCTCGAATATGAACATATGTTCCTAGGGGAGCGCAGATCCTTCAATTTCCGATCACCAGTTATTATTTTGAGATTGTTAATAACACTTATAAAGGGATACAGCCTTAGCGTCAATACTGTTACTTTCAATTTCAATGGGTAATGATTGTGGCACAGAAAAGTCAAAGCTTGAAATCCCCCAGCAAATACCGATAAATTTTCGCCTTTAGCACTTCTCCTGCCTAGTTTTAACTCTGTGCATTCTCCCTTGGGGTCAAACACTAACATCCGCTAGTGATGACCAAAGGAGCTTGACATTTTGACCACCTGCCTGATTCTGATAGTATTTAGTATATCTATGAGTTAAGAGTTATGAAGAGTAATGAAGTTTTTTAAAATCTTAAAAAACTGATTACTCTTTTGCAGATCACGAACTCAAGGAGCGATCGCTCTCCAACAAATCATCGTTATTTACCGGTTCACGATCATTCTCCATGGCAGCCCCGGGCAAAGTGGCTAAAAAGGTTTTCAGCCTCATGCGCTCAATGTAAGGCCAGCCTCCTTCAGATTCAATGTCTTTGAGTAAAGAGTAGAGTTTCTGGCGATTATCAGGCAAACTCTGTTGAAAAGCACCATCCCGGATATCTCGATGTAACTGTTCTAAATGACGCAACAAGCCCAAAAGAGCGATGGCATCTCCTTGAGAAACGCTAGCTACATCAAGCACTGCTGTCGTGATGGCTTGCAATTTCTCAGATAACTTCCTAGATTCAAAACGTTCGTGGTTACTCATGGAACTATCTCCGTCTAAATGAGGCCTACTCAAATTTACCGAAGATTTTTAGCTTTCATTCCTGAGCAAAGGATAATCAGCGATGAGGAGCGCCGCTTGGCTTAACAGATGGGGGTCAGGGGCAGAGGAATTTATAGAGCCTCCAGTTTTCCAGATTACAGTCCACCATAGTTTATTATAAAAGACGGTCATCAACTCTAGCTCTGCCTCCCAGTCCGCTAAATGCAATCGCGTATTTTTTGATCAGATGAAAGAGCTTTGATCTTGAGTTAAAAAAAATCGTATGATCTGGCTAATTTCCCTATAAAGCAATGGGCTGTATATTATGTAGTATACTCCTACTTTATAATACACAACCATTTGGGCAACACCGAAAATGCCATAGGCATTAGTTTTACAACTTAGATATTAATTTTTGAAATTGAGGTTGACCATGAGGTATCGCGCTTTAATTGTTGCATTCTTGGCTGTATGCCTGGGGCTATTAACCGCTTGCAGTGATGCTCCCACTGCTTCTAATAGTAGGGATTTACTAACTTACGAACAAATTCGTGGCACTGGTTTAGCTAATAAATGCCCCCAACTAGCAGAAACTAGCCGTGGTTCCATTCCCATTCAATCAAGCCAGTCTTATATCATCAAAGAACTTTGTTTGGAACCAACAACTTTCTTTGTCAAAGAAGAACCTGCTAATAAACGGCAAGTAGCAGAGTATGTACCCGGTAAATTGTTGACCAGATACACCTCTACTATTGACCAGGTACAAGGTGACCTAAAAGTCAACCCAGATAATAGCCTGACCTTTGTAGAAGCTGATGGTTTGGACTTTCAAGCCATCACTGTAAAACTCCCCGGTGGTGAATCAGTACCTTTCCTGTTTACCATCAAAAATTTAGTTGCTCAAACACAAGCCGGTTTGACCAGTATCAATACCTCTACTGACTTTGAAGGTACTTTCAAGGTTCCTTCTTACCGTGGTTCGTCTTTCCTAGATCCTAAAGGTCGTGGTATCGTCACTGGCTATGATAACGCCGTGGCTCTTCCTGCCCAAGCTGATGATGAAGAACTCACCCGCGCTAATGTCAAACGGATTGAAACTCTTGATGGCACAATTTCCCTACAGGTAGCTAAAGTAGATAACATTACTGGTGAAATTGCTGGTACTTTCGAGAGCGAACAGCCATCTGATACTGATTTAGGTGCTGGTGAACCTAAAGAAGTCAAGATTCGCGGTCTATTTTACGCACGGGTTGAACCAAATCGCGCCTAAATTACCCGGAATGATTCGTAATTATTGACTGGATTATAAGACTTTACCCATTTGTTTCCCTTGATGTGAAAGCAAATGGGTTTTTTATCGGCTGGTTTGCTCATCATATTCAAATCCATGAAAGTTCCAATCCCATCGTTAATCTGGAACAATATGGTATTGAACTTGCGAGAATGGTAGGTAAAGAACCTGTTAATTCAGCATCCTCACATACTCCCGTCGAACCTTGTTAAAGATGGAAACTCAAAAAAAAATTGAATTTGCTGGTTTACCTCTAGCGGTTTATCGAGAAATCGCGGCTCATTTGCGTCAAATTGAAGGCGTACAAGTGGGTTTAATTCCCCAATCATCTTCCGAATTCGATTACAAGCAAAGTCAAATTGCTGGCTTAGAGATTTCTATGACATCCCATTTAGCTTCAGAAAGTCAGCAACGCCTAGAGGAAATTTTGGCCTACTATCGCAACCGCTATGATATTTGATCGTAAAAATTTACTTCCCCATTTTCTCTGATTTGAAGTGGCCCTAATCAGGGTCTTTTTTGTAGTTTTAATTCTTGAAATAATAAATCTAACGCAATACCACTGTTATACCACAAAAGTCAATACTCCATAAGTGAGATTTCATAAATTATTTAGGGCTGGTAAAGTGTTAATTTAAGATTACTCGTGATCACAACTAAATATACGCATATACTATAATTACAGCAGAATTACTGGCAGTCTCAAGATGACGTGATTTCCTGCATGATGTGCAATAATTCTTACATTATATTGGCGTGGCTGTCTCAGTGACTTTAACAAGAATTTCCCCGGGAGAAAAACTCACTCCTACACAACAACTCGGATTAAATTTGGTCTCTCGGCTCAGTAGTGGACGAGATGTAATCTTGGCTATTGATTTGACAGAAAGCGTTGGCTTGAATGATCAAGCTCGGATTCGGTTGCGTCAAATCGTTCAAGACAGCATTCAACCGGGAGACTATATCTACATTGTTCCTTTTGCTAGGGATTTGGTGTTAGCAGAATTGACAGCTAGTCTTAATCCTTTGGGAGAACCGATTAAGTATATTGATAGAACTGAGGAAAATATTGCACAACTATTGGAAAAAATTCCCTTAACATCTGATAGCAAGTATTACGGTACAGATATTCAGCGCGCTGAGTTAAGGGTTTATCAAGGTATTGCTCAAATTAATCATCATCGCTTGCAAAGAAGACAAGCAATTAAGCCACAATCTGTTATTTGGTTAACTGATGCACCTTTATTTACAGAACCGGGAATTACCTCAGATGTGTGGATAGAAACCCCTGCTGAGAGTCCATTAAGAATTGCTAGTTCTCCAGAAAGTCAAGAACGACAAGCTTGGATGGAAATATTACCCATGAACAAGCGATCGCTCTCCATCACCACAGGGGAAAATCAACCATATACATTAACTGTTGTTGATATTGATCCCACAGTTCAAGAATTTTGCACACCAGCACCAGGTAATCGAGAAACTTGTTTAGTTAATCCCTATTTAAGGCAACAGTTATGGCTCCCAGGTTTAATTTTACTTTCAATCCTCGCTAGTTTATGCGCTTGGGGATATAAACTACACCGATCACAGAAAAATTGGCAATTATCTATAGAAATTCCAGAACAAGAAGAACAAATATGTCGGTTAAAGAATAAGCAAAAAATCGCCATTGGTCAAGACGACGGAACTTATCCAGACTCTATCCCCTGTCCGGGTGGAGAAGTCCGAGCCTACTTAGAACGACAGGGAGAGAAACTCTACTTAGTCCCCTTAACTTCAAACTTACCACCGATTCATTATAACGGACGGGAAATTGCCTCCCGTACCCCCATCTCTGGGTCTAAATTTAAGCTCAATTGTCCAGATAATCGCCAACGCGATTATGAAATGAATATCCAAATCAAAAAATAGTCTATAGAGGAGTATTTCTATGAACGCAGCGAACAATGAACAACAATATCAAGGAATTAACCGCACAGTTTGTATAGGATTAGGTGGAACTGGTAGGGATGTTTTAATGCGAATTCGGCGCTTAATAGTAGACAAATATGGGGATTTAAAAAAGCTCCCCATTGTCAGTTTTGTCCACATTGACACCGATAAAGCTGCCACTCAAGTCAGTGGTATTCGCACCGGTAGTATTTATCATGGTGTTGATCTAAGTTTTCAGCAATCAGAAAAAGTCACCGCTACCATGTCATCCAGAGAAGTGACTACCTTTGTTGAAGGGTTAGAAAGGCGTTCAGAATACAACGATTATGGACCCTATGACCACATTGGTAGATGGTTCCCACCCCAATTATTACGTAATATTAAAGCAGTAGAAGACGGTGCTAAAGGGATTAGACCAGTAGGAAGATTGGCTTTTTTCCACAACCACCAGAAAATACAATTAGCTATCAAGAACGCTGAAGAACGTACCAGAGGACACGAGGCTTATTTACTCAGATCCGGTCTCAAAGTAGAGCCGGGATTAAGTATTTTTGTAGTGGGTTCCCTGTGCGGTGGTACAGGTAGCGGGATGTTTTTGGATATCGCTTACAGTCTCAGACATTTTTATGGTGATCATGCTAGATTTTGCGGTTATTTAGTGATTAGTCCGGAACTGTATGGCAATGCTCCCAGCATGAATGCTAATACCTATGCTGCTCTCAAAGAACTAGACTACTATAACCGTCCAGGGACAAAATTTGAAGCTTGTTATGACATCCAAAATCCTGTGTATGTGAGCGAAAAACGTTCACCCTTTGATTATACTTATTTAGTTTCTCATCAAACCAGCGGCGAATATACAATCCTCAACCAAGGTAAATTATGCAACGTTATTGCTCATAAAATTTCCCTTGATTTTAGTAGTGAATTAGCACCAATCATTAAAGGTAACAGAGATAACTTTTTACAACACATTATTGATTGGGATAAACACCCCCGTCCTAATCCCCAGCGTTACCTCACATTTGGATTATCCGCCATTTATTTTCGCCGTGATGCCGTAGTCGAAATTTCCTTAAACAAAGTTGGGTTAGAACTGGTGAATTTTTGGTTGAATGGTAAAAGTCAAAGCCCAGATCCCCGGGATTTACTACAGCAATTTCTCCTAGAGTGCCATTGGCATAATGACCTGGTTACTAGGGATGGTTTAATTACTAAACTAGCAGAGGGAGTGGAAGAATACAATAGCACATTTAACAACAGCATTATCACATGGAAAAATAAAATCAATAAGTTAATCAATGAGTGTGAACATAAGGACGACAGAAATAATTTACGTCAAAGAGTACCTAAAGAATTCCGTGATCAATTCCGTAAAGTACAACCAGGAGAAACTGAAAGTACTAGAGGACAATGGTTAACCAAGTTAATGGAATTAACTCCTAACTTAACCAAACAACTCCAGGGTGATATTCATGATTATCTCACTCAGCTACTTACACCCAATAAGTCTAATTTTTCCCTCAAAAGTAGCCGTGATTGGTTAGATGCACTGCAACATGAGTTAAACGATTACCAACGGGATATACAAGCGTCTCTCAATGATTTTGCGAACATGAGAACACCTGAAGACGTAGATAGAGTCTGGGCTGAAACTGACCAGGTTCTTACAGATATCGAGGCTAAATTTGTCATCCCCAAATTTAATAATAAAAATCAACAATTTCAAACAGAAATTAAAACAGCTTTGCAACAAGTTCAGAAAATTATCAAACATAACTTTGACTTAACTGTACGACAGGAAGCACTACGAGTTGTCAAGAGACTGCAAACATACGTACAGGAGAAAATTAGTCAGACTAGTGCTTTTGACAGCCTATTAAATGACTTAAAAAACATTTACGAAAGACAAGATAGAGAGTTACGGGATTTGAATTTTGATGAAATGAGTGGTGAAGCCATATTTGATGATGAAGACATCGAACGCTGTCACCAAACTATGTTACCTGTAGATGACTTACGTTCCCAGTTAGCCCTGATCAGTTCAGAAATTACAGAACCAAGTGGTAGAGGAAAGTCTTTGACCAGTTTCTTAGAGAAGGAACGCACCACCCAAGAACTGCTGCAAACAGAGATGAATTTGAGAATTGACAGTATGTTTGCTTCACGGGGTACTAATATTGTCAAATCCGTAATTAAGCGCTTCATGCAAAACTACTCAACAGCACGTTCAACCCGTTTAGCACAAATTATGGAAGAAGCTAAACCCCTATTACCACTGAGTTTGAGTGATCCATATTTTTGGGATGATCCTGGTAAAACTAGTCAATTAGTGGGCTTTAAAGATACCGATGAATTAGAAGTCAGACAGTTTAAATCTTTGCTGACTACAGATTTAGGGATTTCGCCAACAGTCTTAAAATCCTTGCAAACTGAGGATGAAATTTTATTTGTCAATGAGTATGGTGGGTTTCCTCTGAGATTAATTAATAGTCTGGAAAGAATGCGTAACTATTACCTCAGGGAACAGAATTCCCGGAGCGCTTCTCTACATAATGATTACCGTGTGGTTTTCCCAGATATTATTCCACCAGATGCAGTGACAATAGAACAATTAGAAAATGTTTTCTATCCCTGTCTAGGTCTACAACTATTGCAGACCAACCCGCAAAATCAGCAGTTAGAGTTTACATATTATGATGGTTTGCGCGACTGTTACTCCACAGCTGCTCTCAGTTCAGAATGGGGACAGGCTTTAGAGGAACTGGCGAACCGTCAGGATATGAAATTAGCTTTGCAAGGTATTTTAGATCAGGAAATTTCTGTTATGGAAAGACAACCTGAACTGTGGAAAAGTGAATATTTACCCAAATTCAACAGCTTTGTCAATGAAGTTGACAAGTTACCACAGGAACATCCTAACTATCCTTACAGGAATGCATTAATTAACAATCAAAAAGGAACTAAAGAAGGAATTATTCTCAGGTTCCGCAGAAAAATGAATGATAAATTTAATTCCCCAACTCCAGAAAATAGTTTACCGCAAAGCTTAGATAGCAGAAGATCTCTTGTGGGCGAGATAGTAGATGGTGAATCGGTGCAATATACCGATACTGGGGCACAAATGCGGTTAGACTTAAAGAATTTACAAGACCTTTTAGGGGATGGCCTGATTACTCAAGAAGATTACGAGCGTCAAAAACAAAGAATCTTAGACCAATTCTTAAATTAATTTCGTTTACTAAGCATCCTCTCACACATTTGATAATCAGGGAAGTATCATGACATCAATACCAGGGGAATTAATTTTGGCTACCCTCGTGGTCATTGTTATACCATCCATACTTACTATCTGGCTGCGTTGGAGTTTGTATAAGTATTTGCAAGATGTAGCGGAGAAAGTACAAAGACTAATTAATGATGCTCCACGAGGAGTACAACCTAAAATAATCACCACACTAGAAAGCAGATTTCAAAAAGCTAGCATTCAGTTGGATAAAGTTAATACAGCCGCATTAATCGAACAAGTTTATAGTCAAGAAAAGTTTAAAGGTTTTTCTATTGAACAAATAGAATATTTGTGCCGCATTATCCCCAATTTGCTCTTAGCTTTTGGGTTACTGGGTACTTTTTTTGGCATCACAATTAATTTATCTGCCCTCAGTGAAACCCTAAATAATACTGCCGCTACCAATCTTAATGATTTAGTAGGACAAATACAACAATCATTATCTGGGATGAGTATTGCCTTTGTCACTAGTTTGACGGGATTGTTCTTTAGTGCGGCGCTAACAATAGTTAACTGGAAATTTAATACTAGCGCTCTTAAGTATCACGTTATCAGTTCCTTAGAAGACTATTTAGATAATATTTACCTGCCTGAAGTTCAAGGTGATACTCGCCTTGATAAAATAGTCAATAGGATGGTAGAACAGCAGGATGAGTTTTTAACTAAATTTGGTGTGACTGTGCGAGATGCGGTGGAAAGTTCTATGGCTAAGGTCGCAGAACAAATAATCGCAGGGAATCAGCAAGCGACAGATTTGGCCAGACAAGTTTATGAAAAGTTTACACAGTCAGCAGGTACTATATCTGCTGCTGCGCATCAGTTTGACATTGCCATACATCAACTCAATGGTAAATCTCAGATATTTAAAGATGCGGCGAACATCTTTGCTAATAGTCAATTTCCTGAGAAGTTATTAGCAGCGACTAATAATTTAACCCAGATAGAGGAGAGATTTTCTAACTCTGCTGGAAGTTTAGCTAATACAACAACATCATTTAATTCATTGGTAGTTCAATTGCAAGCACTGGGAGAGGAAATTAAGAGCGTTAATCAAATATCATCCCTAATATTAGATTTAAATCGTATTAATCAAAAGTCTCTGGGTGAGATTATACCTCAACTTAAGGAAGGATCTGATAGTTTTGCGATCGCAGTAACCAGACTTGAGCAATTAGAAAGTAACCTGATGAATAAGGATGGAAGTTTAGAGGCGATTTCCGGGGATTTACGAGATTTTATCCAGACAATAAATAATCAAGCTGGTAATATTTCTCAGGAAATGGTCAATGGCTTTGCTAAAGCTGTAACTAGAATTGAACAATTAGAAAATAACCTGATGGATAAGGCTAAAGGTTTGCAGCAAATTACTTTAGATATGCAAGGCTTCGTAGAAATTATCAATAAACACGCTGGAACAGTTAATACATCTCTGGGTAATATATCTCAGCAAATAGATAGGAATTCTGAAAACATATCACGGTTAATGAATAGTAGTAATTCTACTCTGGTTACAGAGTATCAGAATATAGGTAACCTATTGCTGGAAGGTGTGAACAAACAAACAGCAGTAAATCAAGATATCAATGGTAATTTGCAAGATTGTATTCACCATCTCAATGATGCTAAACATGAAATTTATCGGTTACGAACGGAAGTAAAAAGCTCAACATTGAAACCCGAAGATCAAATCATAGATACTTTTACTCATACCTAAACTTTTGATTGGGATGACGCATTACAGAGGAATTAAATAGGAAAATATGGCTAGACGTTGGCAACGTAATGATTATCATGAAGAATTAAATATTTCCACAGCTTTTACAGATTTAATGTCTAATGCCTTTATGATACTGCTGTTGTTTTTGTTACTTTTTATCATTAGGTCATTTGTTAATCAAAAACCGGAGTTAGTAGATAGGCAACTAGAGACACCCCCAATTATTCTGATTCCAGATGACCCTAAGCATAGATTTGATTCTGGAAGTGCAAGAATTAACCCCCGGTTTTATAATTACATTGCGACAAAAATCTTACCGGAAATTGAAAGGGCAAGTAAACAGTATAATATCGATATTATAGAGGTGATCGGACATACTGACGGTCAGCCTAATGGTAATATGCCCAGTAACCTAGACTTGAATTTAGAAAATGTTGCCCGTGGTGGATTGGAATTAGAGAAACTGCAAGCGGGTTCTAATGCTGATTTGGGGTTAATGCGTGCTTTAGCGGTAGTCCAACAGCTGCGTAATATTCAGGTTAAAGAAAAAAAACTTCCGGGATTGTCCTTCCGTGCTTATTCGGCGGCTCAGTTAATATTACCTAGTGGGGAATTTGCTCCCATACTACGTGCACCAGATCAGAACCGCCGCCGCATTGAAATCCGTTTTACCCGGTTGGGTGAAGAGCGAACCGTAAAGTAGTTTAAGTTATTGTGAAGCAGATTCTCAATATTAGGGTATTTGTAGACAAATGCTAACATTAGGT
This sequence comes from Anabaenopsis sp. FSS-46, assembly GCF_029891665.1. NCBI lineage: Bacteria > Bacillati > Cyanobacteriota > Cyanophyceae > Nostocales > Nodulariaceae > Anabaenopsis > Anabaenopsis sp. FSS-46. The sequence continues at coordinate 15,294 of NZ_JANQDG010000005.1, forward strand.
GAGGAAATTGCTAGTTACTGAGGTAAACTTGCAAGCAATATCATCCACAATCTTACTCGGCTGCTATTCGGTTTTGTCATAACTGATAATGGAAAACTGGCAATTTCTCATACAGAAACAGGGCGATCGCTCTTGGTATAACCTCCAATTCCCAAACTTAGAAATTTCGGAAGGTATCTACAGAGTTTTGGCTCGTTCTCACCTGGCTAATACCGAGGTAGAAATACGGGTAACACACTCATCAACTCAACAGATCCCCTCAAAGCGGTTAATTCACAAGCAATCGAGGCGGACTGATGCACAAGGTTTAATCTCGGTAATTCCTTTTACCTACCTCAAACCAGGAACTTGGCAATTCCAATGCTCGGCGGATTTGATGTCAGATTTGCTCGGTAAATCCTGGCAATACTCCATATATATAGAAGTATTGTTTCAACAATCTACTGGGGTATGGAGTCCATCCCCCACGGACGAAAATCGGCGATCAAATTTACCACCATTTCACCCTACTACAACCAGTATTATCAGCCTAAGTGATTTAGGAATTCCAATAGCAATGGACAACGCAGTTATAAGTCAGCCTGTTAGTCCAGCCTTATTGCAAGGTGAAACAGCCCAACAGAGGGGAGAAAATTTCATGGCTGTAGGTTTAAACAGCACTGAAACTGTGTCAGATGATCATAGGGTTGAGGATACTTTATCTATAAAACCATCGCTACCGCTATCGTTGAGCTTAGATCGAGAAACATACATTGCTCCTTGGGGAGAAACAGCAGTGATTCGGGGGCGAGTGGAGCTACAAGACCAGATAAATTGGGAAGGTGAAAAAGCTCCAGAACGTCTTTATGCTTTGGAATTACTAATTGAGCTGCGATCGCCTACAGGCTCAGATATTTTCACCCAGGTTTGGCAGCCTTTACCAGACAGCACTTTACCAATTAAAATTAGCTCTGCAATTTGTATTCCCGTGGATTGTCAATCCCAGCTGATTTTGGCAGACATCCATTTGTATGGCGCACTCACAAAATTGGGCGAGGTCGTACTATTAGCTAATCAGTCTTTTAAAATTACGGCAGATATTACAGAAGTGCTAGCTACATTTCCCCAGCAAAATTTATTGAATCACCCTATAGATGAGGAGCTTGCGCAGCAAAACAAGACTAGAGACCCCATCAACTGCAAGCAACTGGGGATAAAAGATCATGGTGTGCTTCTCAACAGCACTTTTCCCTACTTAAAACGCCTGGAAGTTTTACCAGATAAAACAGATGTAGCTGCTGAGGACTTCCAGCAGATGGATAGAACTGTATCTGAAAATCAAAAGACACCAGAATTGGTCAGTGCTCGTGAAGAGTTACAAGTAGTAATCCCACAAGATTGGACTGGAAGTGCACACCCAAGTCACTATTCATCTCCTCTGATTAGAAAGTGGATAGAAAGCCAAGGATATCCCATCCCTGAATTAAGCCCTGGGGTTTTAGCTCTGCCAAAAATAGCGGATCCTCAAAGGGGGGAATTTAACTCACAATTACACTTAGAATCTCAAAGCTATATCGACCAGATACCAGTCTCAGGAAATACTGGAGAAACCCTAAATACACCAAGTCCTGAGAAGATAGAGAATATCAAAACAGTCAACCAGTTACCAAGAATTGTGTTAAAAATTTTGAGAATTTAAAAAATCAGGTGAAATTTACAGTAAGCTCGTTTTCGAGGATTGTCTAATTATTCAAGAGGAAAGTTAACTATGGCAGCTTCATTTTTGCCCTCTATCTTGGTTCCCCTGACTGGGTTAGTTTTTCCAGCAGTGACAATGGCGTTTTTGATGTTATACATTGAACGCGAAGATATCGGCTAATTAGTTGGGTGAATTTTCCACGTCTTCAAGGCGTGGGAATCTTACATAACAAAACCGGTTGTTTTTGCTGAAAAAGACCAAAAACAACCGGCTTGTTAAACATTAATTATTAAACAATTGCCAGGAAATACTGAGTAATTTTTTTCCGGCTCAAGCTTTTTTTACAATGAAGAACCGACTCCAGCGTAGGCTCCATAAAAGAAAATGCCTAAAACTGTAATTACACCTAAACCCGCGATTGTAGCGACAATCCACAGGGGAATTCTTCCACTTCCAGCAGACACAGCTTTTCTCCTCCCTTAACAAGAAATCAACATTGATTGAATAAACAAAAATTTACAACAACTGTTTCAGTTAGTTAAAGAAGTAACTGGAGAACAGAATTCCTAGAACAAAAACAAGAAGTAGTCCCAGGTATAGTGAAGTCCGGTTTAACTCTACCGGTTGATTATTAGGATTGGGCGTTCTTTCCATGATTAGCTCCTAGCGTTGAATAAACTGCATAGCGGCGATCGCGCCCAAGAAGAACACACTGGGTACACCTAAAGTGTGTACTGCTAGCCATCTGACCGTAAAAATGGGATAAGAAACTGGTTGATTGATGTTATTTCCGCTAGTCATGATCCGAAACTACTTTCCAATAAACTGTTCAACTTGCTGTTTAGCGCCAAAACGATCCTTGACAATAGGCAATTCTTGCCGTGTTTGTGTGTAGTATTCGTTAGGACGGGGTGTACCGAAAGCATCATAAGCCAGTCCAGTGCTGACAAATAGCCATCCGGCAATAAACAATGCTGGAATAGTGATACTGTGAATCACCCAGTAACGAATGCTGGTAATAATGTCCGAAAACGGACGTTCTCCAGTGGTACCTGACATTTAGATCCTTACCTTTACAAAGATTGTTATTGTCTATTATCCTACAAAGTTTAGAAAGAGTTACAACTTGCAACGACCTTCTCACAAATCAAGACATACTTAAGCCCATGATGCCACTAAGCGGCCGCTTGTGAAAAACTTTCACTGATATTTGGTTGGTATTTGAGCAAAATGCCGCGATCGCCTATGACAAAACCTTGCTCAGGACTCAAGAAAACAATCTTATACAAATTAGCAGCGACCCCTTCCACATCCCGGTCTTTTTCCCAGGTTTGACCACCATCAGCACTGTGGAGTAAATTACCACTACCACCGCCGATCCAAATATCATTAGCAGTGCGATAAGCCAAATCGAGTAAACCCCAGCTGGTAGCCAACTCAGGATTTTGTGGGTCTTGCCAATTTTCAGGATTTTCCGGGTCGCTAAACTGTACCTGACCACCCCGCGCTAGCAACCACAACTGTCCATTCTCAGCAAAACCCATATTTTCTAACCGTCGAGAGTTATTGCGGTTATGGGGTGTCCAAGTAGTTTGTCCTGGCTCCCAAGTTGAGTAGAAACTACCCTTAGCAGAAACAGCAACATACTTACCGTCAGATGAACGCTGCATATTACGCACCACCCCAACAGCACCTTCTACCTGAGCCTTCCAGTTTTTACCCCCGTCCTCAGTTTTGTATATAGCGCCCAAATCCGTAGCCATTTCCGCCGTATTCTCTCCCAGAGCATAGATAGCAATGGGACTACCGGGTAATTTTGAACTCAGAGTAATACTCGACCAAGAACCACCTTCATCAGTGGTATGCAACAGTAGTGAAGGTTCACCCAAAATCCAGCCTTCTTGTCCAGCAAAACTGACTGAGTCAAAGCGAGTCCTAGCATCATCTAGTGACAATCTTAGGGGTTCCCAAGTATCACCACCATCATGTGTTTCCAGAATAGTAGCATTGCTACCTACGAGAAAACCATGCTGAGGGTTATCAGTAAAGGCAATATCTAGCAGCTTAGACTCTGTTGGCACAGAAATAACCGCCCAAGGGTTATAGCTGGTAGAGGGGACATTGCTACAACCCATACACAAGAAAACCACCATCAACAAGGCAAATATTTTTTGCCAGTTTTTCATAATACTCATTTTTTTCTAAATTTTCACCTTAATGGCAATGGCAGCCCTCTAAACGTGCTAAAAAAGATAACGGGTCTTATTGTAAGCCGTAGAGACTGATAAAAAACAAGAAACCTAGAGCCAGAGCTCCGAAAATCAGGAGATTTTTTTGCGTTGGCGTGAGGGTATTAACACCCAAACCATAGCCGAAATTTTCTTTAAACCCAGATGCAGTACCAGCCGGGCCAATATTGGCGAAAGCGGTCCTTTTAGCCGTACATACTGGACAACGCCACGTAATCGGCAATTCAGCAAAGGCGGTTCCCGCTTCAATATTATGGCTATCGTCTCCCTTTTCAGGTTCGTAAACATAACCACAGGCACGGCATTCAAAACGGTCTAATGCCGGAGTTTCAACAGCTTGTTCGCTATTTTGTTCGCTCATGGCTAAAACCTCACAGAGGAGAAATATTAAATATCCGTTAAAAATTATGACATAACTGTGAAGCTTTTCCATCATCTGTCAAAACGACAAATACCTCAAATGAGTCTGTTGCCCAGAGTTCAGAAAAGCCAAACAGATATAATGTAAAAGAAATTAACAGCCTTATTTACACCATAAGCGGTAGATATTCATTGTGTTTGTCCTCAGCGGTTACGAGTACCTTCTAGGCTTCTTCATCATCTGTAGCCTAGTTCCCGCCCTTGCACTTTCAGCCTCCAAGCTCCTGCGCCCCAGTGGTAACAGCCTGGAACGGCGCACCACGTACGAATCTGGTATGGAACCCATTGGGGGAGCCTGGATTCAGTTCAATATTCGCTACTACATGTTTGCCCTCGTCTTCGTCGTCTTTGATGTGGAGACTGTATTCTTATATCCTTGGGCGGTTGCTTTCCACCGTCTGGGACTGTTGGCATTCATCGAAGCCTTAATTTTTATTGCAATTCTTGTAATTGCCCTAGTCTACGCATGGCGTAAAGGAGCGTTGGAATGGTCTTGAATTCAAATTTAACTAGCCCAAACAAAGAGCAAATCCTCAACCCGATTGAACGCCCCACCATCACTCAGGATTTGTCAGAAAATGTCATTCTCACTACAGTTGATGACCTTTACAACTGGGCTAGGCTTTCGAGTCTGTGGCCCTTGCTGTTTGGTACAGCTTGCTGCTTCATCGAATTTGCAGCTTTAATCGGCTCTCGGTTTGACTTTGACCGTTTTGGTCTCATTCCCCGTTCTAGCCCCCGTCAAGCCGATTTAATCATTACTGCTGGGACAATTACCATGAAGATGGCACCCCAATTAGTGCGTCTTTATGAACAAATGCCTGAGCCAAAGTATGTAATTGCTATGGGCGCGTGTACAATTACCGGCGGGATGTTCAGTATCGATTCTCCTACAGCTGTCCGCGGAGTTGACAAGCTGATTCCTGTAGATGTTTACTTACCTGGTTGTCCTCCCCGTCCAGAAGCGATTATTGACGCAATTATTAAATTGCGCAAAAAAATAGCGAATGATTCCATGCAGGAACGGGGTCAAATTAAGCAAACCCACCGTTTCTACAGCACAACTCATAATCTCAAGCCCACTGAGCAAATTTTAACCGGTAAATATTTACAGTCAGAAACTCGCTACACACCACCCAAGGAATTGACAGAAGCTATCGGTCTACCAGTTCCACCCGCACTACTGACAGCAAAGACGCAACAAAAGGAGCAAAACCGTGGCTGAAGAAGATTCTAAACCCTTACCAGCAGCGGAAGACTCTCTGGTTAAGGCAGGTCCCATTTCCCAATGGTTAACGGAAAATGGTTTTGAGCATGAGTGTTTGGAACCTGACAAGAAGGGGGTAGAAATAATTAAGGTGGAGTCAGATTTCCTGCTCCCTATTTCTACAGCCCTTTATGCATACGGGTTTAATTACCTCCAGTTTCAATCTGGTATTGACCTCGGACCTGGACAAGATCTGGTCAGTGTATATCACTTGATTAAAGTCGGTGATCATGCTGTGCAACCTGAAGAAATCCGAGTCAAGGTGTTCTTACCCCGTGAAAATCCCAGGGTTCCTTCTGTTTACTGGATCTGGAAAACCGCAGACTGGCAAGAGCGCGAAACTTACGATATGTTCGGTATTGTCTACGAAGGTCACCCCAATCTTAAGCGGCTTTTAATGCCGGAAGATTGGGTGGGTTGGCCTTTACGGAAGGATTACATCTCGCCTGATTTCTACGAGTTGCAAGATGCTTATTAACTAGTGCTGAGTTTCAGCAGTGAGAATTTCCGACCAACTCACTTTATCCCCTTTCCCCTAGCGGAGAGGGGTTATGTTTTTTCAGGACAAAGCCATTGACTAATTGTTTAAACTAGAGCGTTAGCCAGCTAAATACCTGGTCAACAGTCAGATATATAGCATTTCCCATGCTCGTGAGGTACAATTTTTTTTAGTTTGAGGGAACAGGGAACAGGGAACAGGGAACAGGGAATAGGGAACAGGGAATAGGGAACAGGGAATAGGGAACAGGGAATAGGGAATTGGTGTGTACTTCATGAGCCTGAAAAAGGCTATAAAAAACCCCATAAAACTAGTTTTATGGGTTCTCTGATTTAAGCGGGCGGCGGGAATCGAACCCGCATTAATAGCTTGGAAGGCTATAGTTTTACCACTAAACTACGCCCGCGCAACTAGAAAATATTACAATATATTTACTCTGTTTTTGTATACTAGCATATACAACAGATGTAAGCAACTATAGCAGAAAATAATTTGATTGCACAAGATAATTCTCAAAATATTTAAATTTGTACTAATTTACACAAAAAGTTTTTGTACAAAGTAAATTATTTAACATGATTGGGCATAATGAATTATAGCGATCGCCAAGGAGTCAACAGTTAAAGCCATGAGGTTACTAGCTATTTCACGTCGGTGACGCGCCAACTGAGTTTCAAGTTTACCCAGAAATTCCAAATAGTAGCAACTGCGATCGCTATCAGGTTAGCAATATAACGGTTAGGAATCAAGAAATTAAACACCAAGTTCAACACCAAGATATTCAACACTAACCCAGCCAAGCAAATAACATTAAATTTCAAAAAGCGCTTGATGCGTTGACTCCACTGCTGCTGGTTCTCACTGACATCAGCAAATGTCCAAGCATCATTCCACAAGAAATTATTGAAAATGGCGATTTCTCCAGCAATAATTTTACTCCGGGTGAGGGGTAAAGCCAAAGTAGTCGGGTCACTGAGTAAATACAGTATAGCCATATCCACAAACACCCCACTGAGTCCCACTACGCCAAAGCGGAGGAACCGACCAATGGGGAAGTCTAAACCCTGACTCAAACCCCCCAAAAGACCCGTAGATAAGCGCAACCGAATTAAGTGGTGTAGGTATTCTAAATATTGTTTCCAAGTAACTTTACTTTCACCTTCTTTACGTTCACAGAATACATAACCCACCTCACTAATATTCTGAATATTACCCCTAGCAATTACTTCTAGAAGAATTTTGTAACCCACAGGATGAAGTGTTACACCTAGGATACTATGGCGGCGTATCATAAAATAACCGCTCATGGGGTCAGAAACTCTACTGAGTACCCTTGGTAATAGAATCAAACCTAACACTTGAGCGCCACGAGATAAGAAACGCCTAACCACACTCCAACTACTCACCCCACCGCCATCTACATGACGACTAGCTACTGCTAAATCTGCTCCCTGTGCAATTTTAATCAGCAACTGGGTTAATACTTCCGGCGGATGTTGCAAATCTCCATCAATTACCCCTAAGATATCACCCTTTGCAACTTGCCAGCCACGAATTACCGCTGAAGAAAGTCCCCGTTCTTGTTGTCGTCGCATCACCCGCAGCTGTGGATATTCCTGAGTGAGAGATTGTGCTACTTTCCAAGTCAAGTCGGGACTGTCATCATCTACAACAATCAACTCATAATCACCTGGTATAGATTCATCCAGTGTGTGAGTTAATATCTGGATAACTTTCTGGATATTATCCCGTTCTTTATAAGTTGGAATTACCAAAGATAAACACAGATTACTAGTACCAGGTAAATCTTTAATCTTTAGAGTCCCTGTAGGAACTGTTAACAGTGTTTCTGATGATTCCATGTTGATATATTTTGATAAAAACCAGGTATCTTCATAAATTTTTAGAAAATCTCAGCGGAATTAAAATAACGGATAAATTTATTTCACATATTGCCATAAGAAATTATTTGTATTAATAATTAATAGCGGTTAAACGAGCAAATGTTTACAACTTTGTTGTTTTTTCAAAACGCATATGATTATCACATGAAAAAAATATCGTTTATTTCCGGACAAGAGTATTTAAGCTACTGGAAAATTTTATTTGTCATAATATTTGCATTAAGTGTTACCTTTAGATTTATTAATCTTGACCAGAAACCATACTGGGATGATGAAGCTTTTACTGGATTACGGGTTTCTGGCTACACAGAGTATGAAGTAGTTAAAAATGTATCTGAACTTGAGAGAATTCCTGTCAGATATTTAGCACAATATCAAACTACCAACCCTGACAAAAACCTCAATGATACTATTACCTCCCTAGCTTTAGAAGAAGCTCAACACCCGCCCCTATATTATGTAATGGCTAGGTGGTCGATGCAGTTATTCGGTAACTCTATGGTATCTACTAGAGCTTTAGCTGCTGTTATTAGCTTACTGGCTTTACCTAGTGTCTATTGGTTATGTATGGAGCTATTCGCTAGTGCTTGGACAGCATGGATGGCTGTAGCACTTTTAGGAATATCACCATTTCAAATACTATATGCTCAAGAAGCAAGAGAGTATAGTTTATGGATAGTAACAATTTTGCTATCTAGTGCTGCCCTGCTGCAAGCAATGCGTACAGATAAAAAAATAGACTGGGGAATTTATGCTGTCACTTTAGCTATGAGTCTTTACACTTTCCCCGCATCTATAACGGTTGGAGCGGCACATGGGGTTTATTTAATTACTATAGAAGGCTTGAGATTGACTAAAAAAGTAATTGCCTATTTATTGGCTTCTCTGGCTGGGTTTCTGGCTTTTTTGCCTTGGCTATTGGTAATTGTTGCCAATTTAAAGCACCTCACCAGTATAGTTGGTGGCCAAGGTAATATGCCTACTTTATCGATGATGAAAACCTGGGCTTTTAATCTCAGCCGTATGTTCATAGATAGTAATCACGAAAGGGCTGTGATCAATTTTGGGGTGGAAAATCAACTGACACATCTCATCCAGATAAGTTTAGTAGCGGTGATAGTATTCTTAGCAGGCTATTCTATATATTATCTGTGTCGTTACTCATCTCAAAAAACCTGGTTATTTATTTTAAGCTTAATTTTAGTGACTTGCCTGCCAATTATGTTAAAAGATGTGATATATGGCGGTACAAGGTCAATTATTCCCCGGTATCTTACTCCGGGTTATTTGAGTATACAAATATCTATAGCTTACCTACTAGCAAGTAAAATTACCTCAATTTCACCTCAACAGAAATTTGGGAAAATTATTATGTGCTTTCTGTTTTCTGGCTCTATCTTTTCTGGTGTCTTGATATCCCAATCTCATCACTGGTGGACTAAAAGCCATAGTGATCTAAATTTTCAGGATGCTAAATTAATTAATCAGGTTGAACGTCCACTGTTAATCAGTGATGGTAGTATGGGCAGAATATTGGCTTTAAGTCATCTGCTGAAGCCAGAAGTTCAGTTACAACTTCAACCTAACTGTTATACCTGTAGGGAGTTACCTCCGTCTGTATTCAATAAGGATATTGTTAAAGTTCCTGATGGATTTGACATCTTATTATTTGCGCCTTCTGTGGAGTTAAAAAATACTATAGAGAGGAATTATCAACTTCAGCCTTTGAATTTCGCTCTTTGGCGGATAAAACTAGCCAAATAATTGCTAGGATGAAACTAAAGTGTGGCAGTTGGTTTTGGTAAGCTGTGAAAGATAAAACTATTGATGCTATTCTAGATGGCGCTCTCTTGGGTGATGATTTATCTCCCACCGATGGGTTTTTTTTATTAAAACAAACTGACCCAGAAGCGATCGCTGCTATTCGTAACACCGCTGATCAATTACGCTACATCCAAGCCGGGGACATAGTTACCTATGTAATTAATCGTAATATTAACTTTACTAACATCTGTGAGCAACACTGTAGTTTTTGTGCTTTCCGTCGGGATGATGGTGATGCTGGTGCTTACTGGTTAGACTGGGGGCAAATTTTGGCAAAAGCCACAGATGCGGTGGAAAGAGGCGCAACGGAAATCTGTATGCAGGGGGGATTAAACCCACAAGCGCAAATTAACGGTTATTCTTTGGCTTATTACCTGAAGTTAGTAGAGACCATTAAGGAGGAATTTCCCCAGATACATTTACACGCTTTCTCTCCCCAAGAGGTGCAATTTATCGCTAGAATTGATGGGATTGAATATGCTGATGTGATTGGTGCTCTCAGAGATGCTGGTGTAGGGTCTATGCCAGGAACAGCTGCGGAAGTGTTAGATGATCAAGTGAGGCGGGTATTGTGTCCCGAAAAGATTGATACAGCAACTTGGCTGGAAATTGTGGGTACGGCGCACAAGTTAGGTTTACCCACCACTAGCACCATATTATCTGGGCATATTGAAACCCCAGAACAACAAATTACACATTTAGAAAAATTGCGATCGCTGCAAAAAACCGCCCTTGAGCAAGGTTACTCAGGTAAAATAACTGAGTTTATTATTTTACCATTTGTCGGACAAGAAGCACCCAAATCTTTACGCCGTCGTGTAGGACGGGATCAACCCGTTCTCAATGATGCTTTATTACTCACAGCAGTGGCGCGGATTTATTTGGGAAATTACATACCCAACCATCAACCAAGTTGGGTAAAACTAGGGCTGAGTGGGGCTACAGCAGCTTTACAGTGGGGTTGTAACGATATTGGTGGGACATTAATGGAAGAACATATTACCACAATGGCTGGAGCCTTGGGTGGTACTTGTATGGCAGTGGAAACCCTCCAAAGTGCGATCGCATCCCTAGGGAGACCCCACCAACAACGAGATACCATGTATAAAAAAGTTATTAGTCATTGCTTATCCCTGTGAATGATCCCCTGGATACCAATCCAGGATAGGATAGATGTTGATTTATGTATTATTGAATTAACAAAGATATGAAGCGCTATTGGTCGCGTCTACTAGCCTTGGTTTTAGTTGTCACCATCGGTCTCATGGGCTGTTCTAGCAGTCCAGACAGTTTAACTGGGGATTATCCTCAAGATACCTTGGCGGTAGTCAATATTATGAAACAAGCCCTGGAAGTAACAGAGGATTCCCCCAACAAAGCAGCTATTGAAGCTGAAGCGCGCCAAAAAATCAACGATTTTTCGGCTCGCTATCAAAGGGTTAAGTCTGTTTCTGGTCTGAGTTCCTTTACAACTATGCGAACAGCTCTTAATTCCCTAGCTGGACATTATAGTTCTTATCCCAATCGCCCCGTACCCCAGAAGCTCAAAAATCGCTTAGAGGAAGAGTTACAACGGGTGGAGTCAGCAGTCAAGCGTGGTGCTTAAGCATTACCTGTGGGATTGTTAAGAGTCAAAAGTCCAGAGTCCTAATTTTTGTTCTCAGTTTTTGACTCTTGACTTATGTATCAAGAATAGCAGTGGGTAAAATATCTTCAAATATTATCAGTTTTTGCCGTCACAGATAGGGGTAACTCTTTTAAAGCCTTTTTCAGGCTCATGAAGTACACACCAATTCCCTGTTCCGGTGTTCCCTGTTCCCTCAAACTAAAAAAAATTGTACCTCACGAGCATGGGAAATGCTATATACTGAGATTTGATAAAATAAGCTGTGATTAATTAACTGCCCTTACACCTACAATTAATGGGCTACAGTGCAAAATTATTAATTATTAATTATTAATTATTAAAAATTTGGCAACATCAATACCACTTTGGCAGTCTGAAATAGGTAAACTGCCAAATTTTTCTGAAAAGGTCTCATTTTATATACCTTTTTCTAAGAATTGTTTCTATTAGGCTTCATGACTCATTTGTGGTTGTACCTTCACATATGTCTAATTCTGCTTTCACCTTCGGAAAAACGATTTTATTTTGGCGCTGTCTGTTAGCGACCATTTTTACAGGTACTCTGTTAATTTCTCCCCTAAGTAACCAACCTGCAAAGGCGCAATTAAAACAGTATTGCCAATTATCACCAGCAGCAGCAAAAGCCAAAGAAGACTTACGTTTAGCAGCACTCAAAGGCAATCAGGACGACAAGAAACGCTACCAACAATTAGTGAAACAACATGCACAGGAGTTACAAAATTGTCGCGATCGCACTTGGCCGCAGGTACAGGCGGTGTGGTTACGTTTATATTCCTGTGACATCTACCCCGGAGCAATTGAGCAGGTCATGGATCGCATTGTTAACCGTGGCTACAATCAAGTTTATCTCGAAGTCTTCTATGACGGGCAGGTATTATTACCAGCGGCAAATAATCCCACCGTTTGGCCTTCCGCAATTCGCACCCCAGGGGCGGAAAATGTCGATCTCATGGCTACCGCCATTCAAATGGGGCGACAACGTGGTTTAAAAGTTTACGCTTGGATGTTTACCAAGAATTTCGGCTATACTTACGCCCTGCGTCCAGACAGACAAGATGCGATCGCCCGTAATGGTAAAGGTCAAACCAGTTTAGAAGTCACAGATAATAATTCTCAAGTATTTGTTGATCCTTACAACTTACAGGCCAAACAGGACTTCTACCAAATGGTACAGGAAGTAGTACGCCGCCAACCCGATGGGGTGTTATTTGATTACGTCCGCTATCCCCGACAAGCAGGACCTGATTCGGTAGCTACCAGACTCTCTGATTTATGGCTATTTAGTCCGGCGACTCAAGCTGCTTTATTGCGTCGGGCGCAGAATAACAAAGGATTAGAGTTAATTCGCCGTTTTATGGCTAAGGGACAAATCACAGCCGGGGATATTAACGAAGTCGATCAACTCCATCCTGATGAAACTGAGCCTATGTGGCAAGGTCGCATTCCCCAACCAGTAGAAACAGAATCAATCCCCTCAGCTAGCCAGAGACAACCACTGTTACAATGGCAACTATGGCAACTAGCAGTTGCTCACGCCATGCAAGGTATATTAGATTTTGTCTCCTTAGCTGCTTACCCAGCCCAGCAACAAAGAATACCTGCTGGGGTGGTATTTTTTCCTGATGGTAATCAAACCGTAGGACAAGGCTATGATTCCCGCTTGCAACCTTGGGATAGGTTTCCCAACTCTTTAGAATGGCATCCTATGTCCTATGCTACTTGTGGTACTGCTAGCTGCATTGTCCAGCAAGTGCAGCGAGTTTTGGATGCTGCACAACCAGGAACAAAGGTGATTCCGGCTTTAGCTGGAACTTGGGGAAGCTCAATGAGTAATCGCCCATCCCTAGAAGTACAAATGGAAGCACTGCGCCAATTTGCTCCCCAATTACCAGGAGTCAGCCATTTCGCCTATTCTTGGCTGTATCCTGAACATGATAAGGATCGTAAATTCTGTCGCGTTCCCTCCCAGTAAATTACTACTCAACACAGGGGAAGATTTTTCTTCCCCTAAGTAATATTGCTACTAATAATTTAAATTACAGTATATAATTAACCTAAATATTAAACTAGTTTAGCTTGAGGCTGAGTAAAACCTAGGATCTGCACCCCACCCAAGCTATACAAGTTTTACAATCAGTCTTCATAGTAACCTCAACCACAGATGAATAAAATTCTCCCCAGACAAGCATTAAATAAAGCCTTCCTCAAACTTAAACCCTACAGAAGCCAAATTGAACTATTTAAAACTCATCTAACTACCCTCATCCAACAAATTAACGAAGGGGAAAGCGAAGAATTTCATAAAAATCTCATCGCTGATTTCCTGAAAAATACTTATTATGGTTCCCATCACTTTATTAATACCAAAGGACGCAATGACCTAGTTATTCATAATGGTAAAGATGCTCACAGCACTGTAGGAGTAATTTTAGAAACCAAAAAGCCCACCAACAAAGGCGAAATGTTGACAGCGGAGAATTTAAACACTAAAGCATTACAAGAACTAGTATTATATTTCCTGCGGGAAAGGTTAACCAGTAAAAACCTGGAAATTAAATATTTAATTGCTACCAATATCTATGAATGGTTTATTTTTGATGCTACTGTCTTTGAAAAAAGTTTTGTAGAAAATTCCCAATTTATCCAGCAATTTCAGGATTTTGAAGCGGGAAGATTAACCAGTAAAAAAACAGAATTCTTCTATAAAGAAATCGCTCAACCAGCTATTGCTAATCTTCAAACTTCCCTAGTCTTTACCCACTTTGACCTGCGCGAATATGCAGAAATCCTCAAAAACCCGGAACAAACAGACGACCATCGACTAATTGCACTATTTAAATTACTTTCCCCAGAACACTTATTAAAACTTCCCTTCGCTAACGACAGCAACACCCTGGATCAAGGTTTTTATAGTGAATTATTACATATCATCGGGTTAACAGAAACTAAGGAAGGTGGTAAAAAAGTCATCCAGCGTCAAAAACCAGGTAGCAGAAATCCCGGTTCACTGATTGAAAATGCAATTTACCAACTTGACAGTTTAGATAAAATATCCCGCATAGAAAAGCCAGAGCAATTTGGACTAACTGAGCAAGATAAACTATTTAATGTTGCTTTAGAACTAGCAATTACTTGGATTAATCGCATACTGTTTCTCAAACTCTTAGAAGCGCAATTAATTCGCTACCATAAACATGATACATCCTTTGGCTTCCTGAATTTAGATAAAGTTAAGAATTATGACGATTTAAATAGTCTGTTCTTTAGTGTGCTAGCGCGTCAACCAGAGGAAAGAAACCCGAATTTACAAAAGATATTTACCCATGTTCCCTATTTAAATAGTTCCCTGTTTGAACCTACAGATATTGAACAGGTGACTATTTTTATTAGCAACCTCACAGATGAGCATCTGACTATTTTTGATGGTACGGTCTTAAAGGACAGTAACGGGAAGAAACGCACAGGGTCACTCAGGACTTTAGAGTATTTGCTAGAATTTCTCAATGCGTATGACTTTAGTAGTGAAGGTTCCGAAGATATCCAGGAAGAGAATAAAAGATTAATTAATGCTGCTGTACTGGGTTTGATTTTTGAGAAGATTAACGGATATCAAGATGGTTCCTTCTTTACTCCCGGTTTCATTACTATGTATATGTGTCGGGAAACAATTCGCCGCGCTGTGGTACAGAAGTTTAATCAGGTAAAGGGGTGGAATTGTCAAGATATTGACCAATTATATGAGGAAATTAGGGATAAACAAGAAGCTAATCAAATTATTAATAGTTTAAAGATTTGTGACCCTGCTGTGGGTTCAGGACATTTTTTAGTTTCGGCTCTGAATGAAGTGATTGCGGTGAAGAGTGAGTTAAAAATCCTGTTGGATAGACAGGGTAAAACCTTAAGAGATTATCAAGTTGAGGTGGTGAATGATGAGTTAGTTGTGACTGATGATGATGGTTTGTTGTTTGAGTATAATCCCCAAAGCCAGGAAAGTCAACGGGTACAAGAAGCGCTGTTTCATGAAAAACAGAGGATTATTGAGGGGTGTTTGTTTGGTGTAGATGTTAATCCTAACTCGGTGAAAATATGTCGCTTGCGGTTGTGGATTGAGTTGTTAAAAAATGCTTATTATCAAGGTGATAGTAATTCCAGTCAGTTGGAAACTTTACCGAATATTGATATTAATATTAAGTGTGGTAATTCTTTGATTAGTCGTTTTAGGTTGGATGGTGATTTACGACCAGCTTTGAAGAAGAAATACACTATAGATGGTTATCGCTATGCTGTCCAAACTTATCGCCATGCGGAAAATAAGCAGCAGAAGCGGGAGATGGAAAGGTTGATTGATGATATTAAGGGAAATTTAAAGAATACACTACAAGGAATAGACCCGAATAAACAGAAGTTAAGAGGGTTGGAGGTTGAGCTTTATAATTTAGAAAATCAGGTTTTGTTGTTTGAGGAGACGAAGGGTGAGAAGAAGGCGCGGGAGAAAAAAATTGTCAAGTTAAATAATGAGATTTCCCAGTTAAGGGCGGAAATTGAGGAGATAGAAAGCGGTAGGATTTACGAAAACTCTTTAGAATGGCGCTTTGAGTTTCCGGAGGTGTTGGATGACCAGGGTGTGTTTCTGGGGTTTGATGTGGTGATTGGTAATCCTCCTTATATTAGACAGGAGGAAATTAAGGAGCTAAAGGGGAATTTAGAACAAAATTATGAGTGTTATGTGGGTACTGCTGATTTATTTGTCTATTTTTATGAACTGGGTTTCAGGTTGTTAAAACCACTGGGTCATTTAACTTATATTTCTTCTAATAAGTATTTTCGCGCTGGTTATGGGGAAAGGTTGCGGGGACTGTTGAGGGATAAAACTACAATTTATAATTTAATTGATTTTGGGGATTTTCCGGTGTTTGAGGAGGCGATCGCCTATCCGAGTATTATTGCTTTAGGTAAGTTACAATCTCAGGGTAATCAGGTACGTGCTTTATCCTGGGATAGAGCTATACAAGAAAATATAGCGCAGTTTCCCAGGGTGTTGGATGAACAAGGTTTGATAATTCCCCAGGAGAGTTTAAAACCTGATGGGTGGAGGGTAGAATCTTCTCAGGTGTTGGAATTACTGGGTAAAATACGTAATATTGGTCAACCTTTAGGGGAATATGTCCAGGGTAGATTTTATTATGGTATTAAAACAGGATTTAATCAGGCTTTTGTGGTAGATCGCCCTACCCGTGATAAATTGATTGATGAGCATCCTTCCTCTGGTGAGGTGTTAAAGCCTTTTTTACGCGGTCGGGATGTTAAGCGTTGGTGTGTTAATTTTGCTGATTTGTATTTGTTGTTTATTCCTTGGCACTTCCCGCTACATCACGACTTATCTATTACAGGTGCATCTCAAACAGCAGAAACAGAATTTAAAAAACAGTATCCTGCTATTTACAAGCACTTACTTCAATTTAAAACTCAGCTATCTGGAAGAAACAAAGCTGAGACTGGTATTAGATATGAGTGGTACGCCTTACAAAGATGTGCAGCCAGCTACTGGGAAGAATTTGAGCAACCTAAGATTATATGGGGAAATTTGGCGACAAAACCACAATTTGCTATTGCCAAACAAGGCTTTTATCTTTCTGCACCTGCCAATTTAGTAATTTCAGCACAAAATGAATACATATTGGCGATTTTAAATTCCAAAATCACACAATTTTACATTAAACAAATTGCAGCAACAAGGCAAGGAGGATTTATAGAATTTAAGCCGATGTATGTTTCTCAAATACCCATACCCACAGCTACAAAAAAACAGCAGAAATTATTAGAACAACTAGTTGAGCAAATTCTCACCGCCAAACAAGCAGACCCCCAAGCAGACACAACCCCCTTAGAAGCAAAAATAAACAAAGTGGTTTATCAACTCTACAACTTAACAGCAGAAGAGATTCAAATTATCGAGGCTCAAATAGGTTAACTGCGCCATTGTTCCACAGCTACTTGTAAATCACCAGTCAACCAATGATCAAACTGGGGATATATAGGTAAACGTGGTACTAACTCCCACCCCGCAGATTGTAAAATCGCTTTTAAAGCCTGTTCCTCCCCATGGGGATAATCAGGGTTTACTTCATCCTTGGGACCAATCCCCCCTAAATCTCTCGCACCAGCTGCTATACAAGCTAGTAACCATTGGGGATCTGTAACTAAATTTGGGGGAATTTGAATAGTGACATCTGGCGGTAAAATTTCACGTGCTTTAGTAATCACCCCCGGTAGTTGGTGGGGGTCAAAAGCTCCCCAGTCAAAGCTTTGCTGATTTCCTGGGCTGTGGGGTTGCAAGATTACCTCTTGAATGTGATGATAACGTTGATGTAACTCAGATATGGCGTTTAAGGTTTCCCACCAATCATCTTGAGTTTCCCCAATCCCTAAAAGTAACCCCGTAGTAAAAGGAATCTGTAACTCTCCGGCCCAGATTAACTGTTGTAATCTAGTTTCTGGTAACTTACTGGGTGCGTGGCGATGAACTGTATGTAACAGTGCTGGGGTTAACTGTTCCAGCATCAAACCCAGGGAAACATTAACATTTTTTAGCCGTTCCATCTCGCTAAAACTGAGGATTCCCACATTAGTATGGGGTAAAAATCCCAGAGACAAAGCTAACTCACATAAATCATAAATCCTCTCAAACCATTGTTGACGCAGGGGTGAACGGGGATGGACTTCACCACTGAGAATGAGGATTTCACATACTTTCTGGCGGGTAAGTTGTAGCAAAGTCCTTTCCGCTTCCGATAACGTCATCCAGGGACTTTGACCCGGTTCGCTGCGAAAGTTGCAGTATGTACAGCGGTTGAAACACTCGTAAGTCGGAACAATAGTATAGGCGGGACTATAGGTAACAATGGCAGAATGAGAAACTGGCATAAAACACTACATAGCATTTCCCATGCTCGTGAGGTACATTTTTTTTTAGTTTGAGGGAACAGGGAACAGGGAACAGGGAACAGGGAATAGGGAATAGGGAATAGGGAATAGGGAATAGGGAATAGGGAATAGGTGTGTACTTCATGAGCCTGAAAAAGGCGATATATCTATATAATATATATATCCCAAAGTTTTTACCGCACCCTAACCCTCCCCTTAATCAGGCGAGGGGAATAGATTTATGTTTACACTCTAGTGTTACCCTGCAAAAGGTTTAATTCCTTACAGAGTAAGGGTTTAAGACTTATGTTAAGTTTTTTGTAAAAATATTTGTCAAAATACTTTACAAATCGAAACAATTGATTTAGTATGTAAACAACAGGTACAAACACCTACCTGATTCATACATACATAACCGCAATCATAAACAAATGACCACAACCTTACAACAGCGCCAAAGCGCCAACGTATGGGATCGCTTC
>NZ_JANQDG010000006.1:0-17953 GCF_029891665.1 Anabaenopsis sp. FSS-46
GGAGCATGGGAGCGGTTATCCCTCAGTAAGCTTTCAAGGTTTAGCCAACCTCGATAAGTTAATTGCTGCGTTTAAATCCCTGTCCATTGAATGACCACAACTTCCACAGTTGTAAATTCTTTCTTTTAGTGGCATATCTTGAATATGCCCACAAGAACAGGTTTTGCTTGTGGGGTAAAATCTATCAGCAATTATAATTTCGCCACCAAACTTTTTGGCTTTGTATTCTAACTGGCGCTTAAATTCATAGAAACCACAATCAGCGATTACTTGAGCTAATTTGTGATTTGAAATCATCCCAGAAACGTTTAAATCTTCTACTACTATTTTTGCGTGGTTTTTGCATAAGAAAGTAGTGATTTGGTGAAGAGTATTTTTTCTAAGATTAGCTACTCTAGCGTGATGTTTAGCCAGTTTAATTTTAGCTTTGTATCGGTTATTAGAACCTTTGTTTTTGCGAGCAAACTTTCTAGATAATCTTTTCAGCTTTTTAAAATTAGCTTTGTAATGCTTAGGATTAGGAAACACTACCCCAGTAGAAAGTGTAGCTAGTTCCTTGACCCCTAAATCCACCCCTACAATCTCGTGCTGCTTATCTATTGCTTTGTGTTCTTGCTCGTAAGCGAAAGCAATGAACCAGCTATTAGCAGTTTTTGATATTGTGATTGATTTACAGGTTGTGTGTGGTAAGCCTTCATAAGTTTTTACCCATCCAATCGTCGGTAGCTTTATTGATTTGCCGCCTACTGCAATCGGCTTACCTCCAGCATCAATGGTAAACGCGTCGCGATGTCCTTTCTTTTTAAACTTAGGATATCCACCTTTACCGCCAAAGAATCTAGAGAAAGAGTCGCCTAAATGGTCGAAAGTATATTGAGTTATTTTCTGACAAATACCCTTTTCTTTAATCCACTCAAACTCAGGTTTAACATGATTATTAAAGAATTTCTTCAGAATATATTTGTTGGGCTTTAATCCATCTTTATAAAGATTATTCCAAGTCGCTAAACCCCAGTTATAAGTAAACCGCGCAATACCTGCGTGTTTATTCATTATTATTTCTTGGGTTTTACTCAGTTTCAACTTTGTTTTGATGGATAAAAGCATTGCTCGACCTCAACACTGTGTAATGTCTTGACTGACACCCCAATTTTCTTTCGACACTCATGAGGTTTAAACATAAATACACTTATAGGTTTGTAGATAAGTGTATAGGTTTGTCTATTTAATTGTCAACTAGGCTACTACTCTTGATGAGTAGGGAAAAATCATTTTTCCTTAATTATTGTAAAATCCAGTTAATAAACTAGAGGTATCCGTTTATGAGTATTAGTAGCACTGGGGAAGAAACCGATGCTCAACAACAGGATACCAAGCTTAAGGGAGAAAAGACAGTGGCAGTTGAAAATAAACAGGATAATAATTTGAATACGGATAACGTCGAAAAAGGCTCCGATGTACCAGCACACAAAGACGAAGGTAAACTGGCTATTGCGGGAGTACGCCCCATAGGAAGCAGTGATCTACAAATTGCTGGAACAGTTAAAATTTCTGGAATCCGTCCTATTGGCATCAGTACATTGGCTGTAGCTGATACAGTGAATATTATGGGTATTCGTCCCATCGCTGCTCAGACATTTCAAGTTGTTGACACCATCAACCTGTCTGGTATTCGTCCCATTGCTGCGAGTACATTAGTAATTGCCAATAATTACACTTCTTTTGGTAATCGTCCAACAGCATCAAATCTGATTGATGACGCCCCTGTGCTCATGGGTTTCCTAGATTAGTTCTCAAACTAATTGCAATTAACACCACTTTCCGGTTATTTGAGATAACCGGTTTTTTTTGTTTTTTTAATCTAGAAAAATCTTAAGGGATAAACTTACTTTTGTCCTCAATCTTTTTATACAGATATCTAATATAACCTATGGCAGAAGATAGTAGTCGAAACTTGCAACTAGATTATAAAGATAATTAAAAATACTTGGCAGTGTCATGGCGAATCCCAATGATTTTTAGTTGATTTTTTTAGTGTAATTTCAGTGGAATTTAAATAGAACCTAGAGCAATTTTTATGAGGGAGAATTATACCAGGGAGTTAATTAATCACTAATCACGGCTGCTTTGTCAATATTTGACTATTAGAGGTAAACAATGAATCTGCTGGAGCAGGGTCGCAAAATTGCGATCGCTTTCATATTAGTTTTAGTGTTAACAATAACTACCGCTTGCGGTGGCCCTACTGTCACAGAAACTGACCGCACTGCTACCCCACCTATTGGTAGTAACCAAACTTATGCACAGTTAGAAAGAGGTAATACCCCAACTGGACAAAGTTTTGGTGACTGGGTTGTACAAACATCTCAGGGATTAATTCAGGATGCTTATGTCAGAGATAATAATCAGCTTGGTGTAGTTATTTCCCCTCAAGTCAAACCCCAGGAAGTGCAACCTTTAGCAAAATCTTTAGTTCAAGGTTTTCGGAAAAACTTCCCCGATCAAAACTTAACTGTTTTTGTCTATAGCCCAGATAAACGCTTAATTTTGACCACACAGTATAACAGGGCGACCAATCAAATTCAGTATAGCTAATTGAATCATTAAATCAGGAGTAAGTCAGGTGACAAGTAGCGAAGATTACAGAAAACAAATTCTCAAAGATTTGTCTGAAGGAAATGTAGAATCTCTTGATGATGTTTCCTATGATAACTTTGATGATTTTGCCCAGCGGACTACACCTAACCAACGTCGTCAGCTGTTGGGTAAATCTGTCAATACCCAAACAATCCCTTCTAGCCAAATGGAGCCAGAATTACAACAGGCGATCGCCCAAATCAAACCCAATGAACGGGATGATGTCGCTAGAGAGTTTTTTAAAGAATTTAAATCCAGAGGTTTAGACGACAAACGGTTAGAACAACAGTTAAATCTTTCCACTCGTAACCCTAACCGCATGACTGCTGATGATGTGAGTAAAATTGCATCCTTCGCCTATCACAACCACCCTGATATTTTCCGCGACGTGTTAGCCGAACAACCGGCTATTATGAAGTTTCTTAGTAATCCCATTGTCGCCGGACTCATTGGTATTGCTGCGGCTAAGTGGTTGGGTGGTCGCAAATAATATAGCATTTACCATGCTCGTGAGGTACAATTTTTTTTAGTTTGAGGGAACACCGGAACAGGGAACAGGGAATAGGGAATAGGGAATTGGTGTGTACTTCATGAGCCTGAAAAAGGCAATAAAATCTCCCAAATTCAATTCGGGAGATGTAATTCACATCAGGTAAACTTAAACCTTTGCCAATTGTGGCTCAGGACGCTTACTGTTACGAATAGATGACACAGCTTCGGCGTAATCACTGGCTTTAAATACAGCTGAACCAGCCACAATAGCATTGGCTCCCGCTTCCAAAACTTGCCAAGTATTATTAGCCTTCAGTCCCCCATCTACCTCAATCCAGGGGTCAAGACCACGTTCATCACAAATTTGGCGCAATTTGCGAATTTTAGGTAATACAGTGGGGATAAAGCTTTGACCACCAAAGCCGGGGTTAACGCTCATGATTAGTACCAAATCACACAGGTCTAGAACATTTTCAATTAGCTCTAGAGGCGTTCCTGGGTTCAGTACAACTCCTGCTTGCTTCCCTAGTTCTCTGATTTGTCCCAAAGTCCGGTGCAGATGGGGCGAAGCATTATGCTCACAATGTACAGAAATAATATCAGCCCCTGCTTTGGCAAAATCTTCCACATATTTCTCCGGTTCCACAATCATCAAGTGGACATCCAGGGGTTTGGTTGTTACCGGGCGAATCGCCTCCACAACCAGAGGACCTATGGTAATGTTAGGTACAAAGCGACCGTCCATGACATCAACATGAATCCAATCGGCGCCAGCAGCATCTACAGCCCTAATTTCGTCGCCCAGACGACTAAAATCGGCTGATAAGATGGATGGAGATATCACAATGGGCTTTTGAGATGGTTTTTGGGTCATGGTTCGTGGGTTTGAAAGCGTTCTCTTCTGTAAGCATTTTAACAAAATTTGACCAAATGCTTATAGATTAATTTCGTTCCATGCTGTGAATTCTGGACTATAAATAATATATTCGACAATTACTAAACAGGGACGCTCAGAAAGGTTTATTGGGTTCAATAGTCACAAAGAGTTAATCAGCATTAAGTTAATCAGTATTAAACAATGGGCAGAAAACTAAGGTGGATGATTTGGGGACTGAGTGCTTCTTTTGTGAGTGCGCCTGTACTGGCTTCAGCTTTACAAAGCACTTTAAGCTCTCATGGCATTGATGCCCTGAAATTACATAAACCTCCTTATAATCTACTTGGGCGCAAAATTGCTATTGGTCAGGTTGAAATTGGACGTCCTGGTATATTTGGCTGGGATAAAGCCGTGTCTGAAAATTCTGCCATATCATTAGCAGGAGTATTTTTACGCGATTCCCCAGCGAAGTCTAACACTGGTGTTGACTCCCACGCCTACAATGTTGCGGGGGTAATGGTTAGTCAAGACAAAGCTCTACCAGGAGTAGCGCCACAGGCGCAATTATATTCTTCTGGGGTGGGTTCCACTAGAAATATGGGACAGCCAGAACAGTGCTTAACAGCACAACACATCGCCCAGCAAAATGGCCAGGATGTCCGCGCTATTAATTTTAGTTTTGGTGAACCTCTAGCCCGTGATCCCCGTCCTGATGCTGTTTTAGATGGTAACGCCTTACTAACTTTATGTCTTGACTGGTCTAGTCGTGTTCATAATGTTTTGTATGCCATCGCCGGTAATCAAGGCAGAGGAGGAATTTCTATTCCTACAGATAACTTTAATGGGATTAACGTTGCCTTTTCATCTGCCAGGGGGGGTATTTTTAATAAGGTTGATGTTTCCAATCTGGTAGCTGGTAACCAGGGATCTAGCAATCGGTTAGCTGGTAAGGAGTTTAATATTGATGGTCGTGCTTCTATCGGTTTGGTAGCTCCGGGAAGCAATATTCCCATCTTGAATCCAGATGGTAGGTTAAATAAGGTTACAGGTACAAGTTTTGCGGCTCCCCAGGTAACAGCTAGTGTAGCTTTGTTGCAGGAATTGGGTGACCGACAAATACGCGCAAAAAAATCTAATTGGACTATTGATGCTCGCCGTCACGAGGTTATGAAGGCTGTATTATTAAATTCAGCCGATAAAATTCAAGACCAGGGTAATGGCTTACATCTGGGTATGACTCGGACTCTGATTGATAAACAAAATCAAAATTGGCTGGATTCCGACGCTTATGATGATCCTCAAATTCCTTTAGATCCTCAAATGGGAACCGGTCATTTAAATACTTTTCGCGCTTATCAGCAATTTAGCGCCGGTCAATGGCCACCATCAAGTACAGTACCTGCTGTTGGTTGGGATTATGGCTCTGTGGATGGGGGATATACTGTTGATTACCCACTGGGAAAACCTTTAAGACAAGGCAGCTTTGTGAGTATTACTCTGAGTTGGAATCGCTTGGTGGAACTCAATGATACTAATAAAAACAATAAATATGATGTGGGTGAAAGTTTTCGCGATCGCGGTTTGAATAACCTTGACCTCTATTTAATCCCAGGGGATGGTGCAAAAAATCTCAATGCTGGTGTTATTTGTGCCTCAGTCAGTGAAATTGACAGTGTAGAGCATATTTTTTGCCCAGTTCCCACTACTGGTAATTATAAAATCCGTGTCCACTTTCGTGAACGGTTCCATCAAGCCACCCAACCCTATGGTTTAGCTTGGTGGACTGTTCCCACATCTCACCCCCGGAAATAGGGAAACTGGTAATTTTCTGCGATAGCTTCCCTATCGCCTCTTTCAATCAGCAAAGTCAATGTGACTATCTGCTACTCAAGAGCTAAGTGTAACTTCATAGCATCATTGACCAAATCCATCGACTCTCTATCCAAACATTTTACCACATCTCCTGAAATCCGCTGTTTAGAAATTGTCCGAATTTGTTGCACTTGCACCTTAAAAGATTCAGATAGACCGCAATCTATTTGACCTAATAAAACCTCAAAAAGATGTAAACGATTGGTATTAGATTTAATCGGTAAAATCGTTACCGTGGTAGAAGCATTATTATTAATATCATTGCTAACAACGAGTACAAGACTGCGTTTATCCACATCTGACCCCTGTGTGGGACTAAGATTTGCAAAGTATATTTCACCACGTTTCATCACTAAGTCCATCTCCTACGGTTAAATCCCATTCTAGATCCACTTCCTCCCCTGCTGCTCGGTAACCTCGGTCTAATTCTTGAGAACGCAATAGCTTTATAGCTAATTGAATTACGTGTGAACGAGATTTACAGTATTTAGTTAATTTGTAATTTTCCACAAACTCCACTAAATAAGATGGTAAATAAACGGAAATTGTTTTAGTTTGCATTGTACTTGATTCTTTTACGTCAATTATATACCGATTCCCCATCACCCCTCCCCCCCTCCCCCCCTCACCCCTAAATCTATCTAAAGATAGATGTAAAGGTTTTTAAAGTAAACATTATTGCCACAGTGCAAAAATGTTAGTATGATACAAAAGTTGAAATTACTGGATAAAATCCCAAAATATCTAAAAATTGCTCACTTTCATCGTCAAAAAATTACGTATAAAATACAACAAAATATAATTTACTTATATCCAAGGAATAGATCCTCACCTATATCATTTAGGCTTGATGACGGTAAATGATATGAGCGGTATGGAGTAAAGATTTATTAAATAAGTAACTACCTCAATAGTAACAGTTACTGTTATAACACATTGCTCTTAGTATTTATTATGCCCAAACAGCAACAAAGCGGGAAATCAAAAGAAGCTAAAACTTACGCTCACTCTCATGAGCATCCTTTAAGGCCAGATATTGGTACTGAGTCTCACTTTCAGAAAAAAAAGCCACCAGTAACCTATCGCTATGATTCCTCTTTGTCACCTTCCTTGGAATGGGATGATAACCCCACTAGAGAACAAGCAGAAGCAGAAATAAATACTATTAGTAATTACTTAACTGAACTTTCAGTACAGTTAGAGAAGTTAAATCATATTGAATCTAGTTTAGATCCTGAAGGTAAAAAAACAGTCAAAGAAATCAAAGAACAGCTGACACAACAACTATATAAAGCTCAAGAGTCATTGGATAAACTCAAATCCATGAGTCAACCTTTCCTCAACTGGACTGGTAAAGCTGAACGGTTATCTTTTGATGTACCAACATTACCTTTATTTATCCATGAACGTATATCAACCAGAGCAATTATTGAAACCCTGAGAACTCATAAAATAGGTACTAACAATTTACCTTTATTTGATTTATTCAGTGACCCCCAATGGTCTATTACTGACCAAATCCTCAAAGCCTATGAATATCAGGGGGACTGGGTAAACCGGATGATTTTAGGTGACTCCCTAATAGTAATGAACTCACTATTACAGTATGAGGGTTTGGGGGGTCAAGTACAGATGATTTATATGGACCCGCCCTATGGTATCAAGTTTGGTAGCAATTTTCAGCCTTTTGTCAGAAAGCGGGATGTTAAACATAATGATGATGATGACTTCACCCGTGAACCGGAAATGGTTCAAGCTTATCGCGATACCTGGGAATTAGGGTTACATAGTTACTTGACTTATTTAAGAGATAGGTTGTTATTGGCTAGGGAGTTGTTGACTGATAGCGGTAGTATTTTTGTCCAGATTAGTGATGAGAATGTCCATCATGTCAGGGAATTGATGGATGAGGTTTTTGGGAGAGAGAATTTTTTTAGTTTGATTACTGTTAGAAAGCTGACTCCTTTAGGTACTGGTGGAATGGCTAATATATCAGATTTCATATTATGGTATTCAAAAAACAAAAATAATATCAAATTTATTCCAATATATGATAAAAAACAAAAAGGATCTGAGTCTAGATACGATTGGGTAGAACTTCCTGATGGAACAAGACGTAAACTTTCTAAAGAAGAATTATTAAACTTAGACGATTTACCCTCTGATTGGAAATTATTTGTCCCACAAAGTTTACTGTCATCAGGATATACAGAAACTTGCACTTTTAGCTTTCCTTTTCAAGGAAACACCATTCCTGCTCAAAAAAGAAGTTGGCGAACTAATCAAAAGGGAATGCAGCTATTAGTCAAAAAAAATAGATTAATTAGAATGGGAAACTTACCATATTATGTTGCTTACTATGAAGATAACCCATTAATGACTATGGGTAATATTTGGACAGATTCAGGTTCAGCAAGTACATCTTATGAAAAAATATATGTAGTTCAAACAGCAACAAAGACTATCCAACGCTGTCTCCTCATGACCACCGACCCCGGTGACCTTGTACTAGATCCCACCTGCGGAAGCGGTACTACTGCTTACGTCGCTGAACAATGGGGACGACGGTGGATAACCTGTGATGTAAGTCGTGTACCCCTAGCTTTAGCTCGTCAACGTCTCCTAACTGCAACCTTCCCCTGGTATCAACTCCAAGATGGTAATTCACCCGCAGGGGGGTTTATCTACAAACGCAAACGGAACACTAAAGGCGAAGAAATTGGGGGAATTGTCCCACATATCACCCTCAAGAGTATTGCTAATAATGAACCACCTCAAGAAGAAATTTTAGTTGACCGTCCCGAAGAAGATAAAAACACCGTGCGGGTCTCCAGTCCCTTTACCCTTGAGGGAACTATCCCCCCACCAGCGGATATGGAAGATCAGGGAGTACCAGCAACAGAAGCAGGGGAAACTAATACTACAGCTTGTTTTACTGACCGGATGTTAGAGGTGTTGCGTAGGTCTCCAAAACTCCATTTACCAGATAATAAAACTGTTACCTTTACCAGTGTTAGACAACCAGCTAGAAGTCAAAATCTCTCTGCTGAAGCAATGGTAGATGATAAACCAGTAGCTTTTTTGTTTGGACCGGAAAACGGCGCAATTTCAGAAAGAGCGGTATTTGAATCAGCAAAAGAAGCCCAACTCAAGAATTACAGTCATTTTTATGTAATTGGGTTTGCTATCAGTCCCAACGCTCGTCAATTAGTAGAAAATTGTCAAGCAGCAATAGGTATACCCGCAACCTATATTCAAGCTACACCAGATTTACTGATGGGTGACCTACTCAAAAATATGAGAAGTTCCCAAATATTTAGCGTCTGCGGTTTACCAGAAATTGAAATTACACAAAATCAGGAGGGTAAATACCAAGTGGAATTATTAGGGTTAGATGTCTTTGACCCTATCACCATGGATGTTAACCACCAGCAAGGTAAGAATATACCAGCGTGGTTTTTAGATACAAATTACAATGGTTTATGTTTCTATGTCCGTCAAGCATTTTTCCCCCGGACAAGTGCGTGGGATAGCATCAAGAAAGGCTTAAAAGGTAGTTATGAAGATTCTGTTTGGGAACACCTAGCAGGAACTACCAGCGCACCTTTTGCAGCTGGGGAACATAAACAAATTGCGGTAAAAGTGATTGATGACCGTGGTAATGAGTTATTGGTAGTGCGAGAGTTAAAATAATTGGAATAACAGCAAGAATCATGAAAATTTTTCTTTACCCTGTCCCCTGTTCCTAAAACTAAAAAAACTAACACGATCCTTGGGATGTTAAATTCATGTCCTCTGAAGTCAATGAACCAATTCTCAATTCTCCCTTTGATGAACCATTACGCTACTGGTTTATCAGAGAAGGTGAAGAACCCCAGTTAAAACAAGGCCGTCGCCCTGCTATTGTTTACCCTCCCCGTGAAGGTGATATAGATTGGAATTTAGGAAAAGTTCTTAAGCCTTCCCCTGCTGATGAATTTGCTCCTGGTTTTGAAATGGTCTTAGTTAATCAAATTAGGACAAGGGTTAAAAATTGGAGACAGCAACGCTACCCAGGAGTTACCCGCACCACCTTAGAACTATTAGAGTATTGGAACAGAGACGGAAGGGAAAAAAGGTTATTCTTCGCCCAAAAGGAAGCGGTAGAAACTCTCATTTTTTTGAGAGAAGCAAGGGCTGATTTTCTTCAAGGTATTTATATACCCTTAGATGAACCCATTGACACCGCACTCAAAGCCTTTACCCGTTATGCTTGTAAAATGGCCACTGGTTCAGGTAAAACTACCGTCATGGGAATGTTAGCAGCTTGGTCAATTCTCAATAAAGTTAATTATCGCTCTGATTCCCGCTTTTCAGATATTATCTTGATAGTTTGTCCTAACGTCACCATCAAGGCCAGACTTCAGGAATTAAACCCCAACAACGCAGAAGCTAGCCTATATCGCACCCGTGACCTTGTACCATCTAACCTGATGGATAAACTCAGACAAGGTAAGGTTTTAGTCACTAATTGGCATATCTTTGAAAAGCGATCGCCTAGTACATCTGGAGATGATGCAGCAAAAGTGGTTAAAGTAGGTGTACCCACAATTACTACAGAGACTATTAAAATTGCCACAAAAAACGAAACAGCTAGGGGCGCAAGATACCTAACTTTAGAAAGTTTACAACAACAAATTGCTATTGGTCAACTAGAAGTAATTGAAGAAAATAAAGATAAACAAGGTAATGTGATTTCTGTTAAAGTTAAAGCTACTCGGTATTTAGAAAGTGATGTAGCTTGGATTAAACGAATTTTAACCGATGCCATTGGCAATAAAAGTAATATTTTGGTATTTAATGATGAAGCCCATCATGCTTATAGAATTGTCCCAGATCAAAAGGACAATGATGGGGAAGATGAAGCGGTTGAATATGAAGATAAAGAAGCCACTATTTGGGTTGAAGGTTTAGACCGTATTCATAAATATCGGGGGATTAATTTTTGTGTAGATTTATCTGCTACACCTTATTATCTCAAATCCGCTCGCCAAGATGGTAATAAACCATTTCCATGGGTAGTCAGTGATTTTAGTTTAATGGATGCTATTGAGTCCGGCCTAGTTAAAATTCCTCAATTACCCATTAGAGATACTACAGGAGCAGAAGTTTCAGATTTAGCATATTTCAACATCTGGAAATGGATTATGCAAAAAATAACCACATCAGAACGTGAGAAGAAAGGCGCAGATCCTAAAGCCGAAGCAGTTTTAAAATATGCTCAACATCCTATGGCAATTTTAGCGGGACAATGGGAAGAAATACGCCAAGAATGGGCAGAAAGTGACGACCCTAGACCCCCTGTCTTTATTATTGTTTGCAAAAATACTAAAATAGCTAAGTGTATTTATGAATGGATAGCAGAGAATCAACAACCCGTTAACGTTTCACCCTGTAGGATTGAATCTTTAAGGAATACAGATACACAAATTAATACAATTCGTGTTGATTCTAAAGTGGTTGAAGAACTAGACTCTGGAAACACCAAATCTGATGAATCTAAATGGATGCGGTTTACCTTAGATACCATTGGTAAAATAGCATGGCCAAAGGACAGTCAAGGTAGAAACATTTATCCAGAAAATTTCCCAGAATTAGCTACTAAATTAAACCGTCCTCTACATCCGCCAGGTCGTGATATTCGTTGCATCATCTCAGTAGGTATGCTCACGGAAGGATGGGATACTAACACAGTCACTCATGTGATTGGGATTCGTCCTTTTATGTCCCAACTTCTCTGTGAACAAGTAGTTGGGAGAGCATTAAGAAGACGTAACTATGATTTAACTGAGGATAACAAATTCGCTGAAGAAACAGCAAAAATATTTGGCGTCCCCTTTGAAGTCATTCCTTTTAAAGAAAACCCATTAGGCGCAAAGCGAAAACCAGAAAAACGTCACCACGTTTATGCAATAGCTAGTAAGTCACAGTACAGAATCGAATTTCCTAAAGTCAAAGGTTACACCCAAGCTATTCGCAATCAGGTAACTGTAGATTGGGATGTAATCGCCAAGCTGGAAATTAACCCATTTAAGATAGCGCCAGAAGTACAAGTTAAAGCCAATATTCCCAACAATCAAGGGAGATCAAGTTTAACCGGACCAGGGAAACTTCAAGGTATGAACCTCAACCCATACCGCAAAGATAAAAGGTTACAAGAATTAGTCTTTGATTTAGCTAGAGATTTAAGTGTAACCTACGCCAAGTCAGATAAATGTGAAGCTCCTCCCCATATACTATTTCCCCAATTACGGAGAATTTGCGATCGCTACATATCGGAAAAAGTAGAACTGGTTCCCCCAGCAGATAAATTAGATGTTTTTGTTTCTCCTTACTATGGTTGGTTAATAGAGAAATTAACAGAAGCTATTCATCCCGACACCGGCGCAGGGGAAGCTCCGGAGGTTCCAATTTATGAAGCACATCGGGGGAATGGTTCAACAGATGACGTTAACTTCTGGACAAGTAAACCAGTGCGAGAGGTAATTAACTCTCATATTAACTATGTTGTTGCAGATACTTGGCAATGGGAACAAACAGCAGCATATATTATCGATACCCATCCCGCTGTAGGGGCTTTTGTCAAAAACGCCAGCTTAGGCTTTGCAATTCCCTATTTTGATAATGGAGAAGACCACGATTATATTCCCGACTTCATCATCAGGTTTAAAACACCAACATTGAGTTATTTTATTCTGGAAACAAAAGGATGGGACCCACTGCGAGATGTTAAGAAAGCAGCAGCCATGAGATGGTGTCATGCTGTTAATGCCGATGGTAAATATGGTTATTGGCAGTATGCTATGACTGGATTAAACAATGTAAAACAGTTGATTGATGAAGCTGTTGCAAATGTATCTGCACAAGCTAGCTAAGATGTATTTTCTTTTTAGAGAACAGGGAACGGGGAACGGGGGGTAAAACAATATTTGATACACTGGATATGAGATGTTATCTGCGATACCACTGCTTTAATTTACAGGGGTGTGGGTGATCAGGTTAACAAAGTTTTATCAAGAAAATGTTGCATTTTATCCTAGAAGAGTTACTATTAATATAGTGCAAGGAGTGGTACCAATTCGCTCAAGGTTTGTTCCAAGTAATCCTGGAAATGCTCGGCTTACAGTAGCATTGCAGTCTTTTAGTTAGGTATCAAACAAGTCGAATGGTATTAACTTTGACAAAAAGGCAACTGCTAGCAGTTGCCTTTTTGTGTGTAAAAAATTTAGGCAAAACTTTCCTGGTCCCTTGTCAGTTAGCCTTGGTCTCCAGTATTTTAAACTGATATAAAAACTATGACTGGTAAATTAATTATATTTGAAGGAGTAGAAGGCTGCGGCAAAACTAGCCAGATGCAGCTTTGCGCCCAATGGTTGGAGAGTCTGGGTATTCCTGTACTCATGACTCGTGAACCGGGGGGAACCGAGTTAGGCCTACATCTGCGCCGGATTTTACTCAAAAACCCAGAAAATCTACCCATCTCTCAGGTAACTGAATTATTATTATATGCCGCCGATCGCTCCCAACACGTTGCACAAGAACTTAAACCACATCTAGCAGCAGGAAAATATATACTGTGCGATCGCTACACCCACTCTACCACTGCCTACCAAGGTTATGGTCGGGGTTTAAACATCAACTTAATTAATCAACTCAACCATATTGCCACAGATGGTTTAGTAAGTGACTTAACCATCTGGCTAGATGTTGATGTGGAAGTGGGACTAGCTCGTAAACAAGCAGCAACGGGGGGACTAGACCGCATTGAGCAAGAAACAATAGCCTTTCATCAGCGTGTTCAGCAAGGATACGCAGATTTAGCCGCACTCTATCCCTCTGAAATTGTCCGGGTAGATGGTAGTTTAACCCCAGAAGCAGTGCAACAAGTAATTCAGAAAATATTACACCAAAGGCTGCAACTGTTAAATTGCACTTAACAAGGCTGTAACTGTGTTAATAAAAGGACAATTTCATCTATGGATTGGCGGACAACTCTAGCCGGTTGTTCATAATGATTGACAATAATACTAAAAGCCAAAGGCTGATAATTCGGACTATTCACATATCCTGATAGGGACACCACCCCAGTCATTGTACCTGTTTTTGCCTGGACAATTCCCACAGCGGGAGTGTCCCGCAGGCGATTTCTTAAAGTACCGCTCACCCCCGCTACAGGTAGGGAAGCGCGAAATATTCCTGCTAGTGGTGATTTGTCCATGGCCTGTAAAGTCTGCACCAAGGCTTGGGGACTAATTAAGTTTTTGCGCGATAATCCAGAAGCATCTACTAGTATATAACTACTAGGGTCTACTCCTAACTGAGTTAAACTATTCTTGACAACTGTTAAACCTGCATCGGCCGTAGTTTGATTATTTTCTCCCGGTTGTTTAATTGCTAAAGACCTGAGTAACGCTTCAGCATACAAGTTATTACTATTGACATTTGTCTCTATTAATAGTTCAGACAAGGGGGGAGACTCCACTGCTGCTAGTTCCTTTTGGTTTTGACTACCAGTACTGTGAGATATATCTTGTACAAAAATTCCTTCCTTAACCAAAGTCTGGCGGAAGTGACGCAGGAAATGCTCGACGGGATTAAAAACGGCGATCGCCCTGATGTTAGGGGTGGAATTTACAGCCATCTGTCCTTGAATGTGCAATACTGGACCGTGTAAGCTGCGGCTGACTCTGAGAAATCCCGATTCATTTTTTTGAGTAGTCACAGAATTATTTTCTACTCGCCACACAAATGCATCCGCTGGTTCATTCCACTTCAGTTGTAATGGTTTACCGACGGTTTGGGGCGAAACTTGAAATACAGAAGCATTTTGATTGAGAATTAAACTGCTGACTGGTGCGCCATAATCAGCTGCTAAGTCTTCCCATTCCCAACTGGGATTGACAATATCCCCTTGAAAATAACTATCATCAGCAATCAACTGGTTGACTTGAGTAATACCCTGCTGGCGTAACTGCTGGGCTAATTTCTGCAACTGGGGAATCTTTAAACTGGGGTCTCCCCTACCGAAGACACGCAAAACACCCTCCCCATCTTCATAAACGGAGGTACGAATACGAAAATTACCACCTAACTCTTGTAATGCGGCCGCTGTTATCAGTAATTTGGTGTTGGAGGCTGGGGTAAAGTATTTCTCACCATCTCGCTGATAAAGTGTTTGTTGATCAGCCATATTTTTCACGATAATTCCCCACCGCACCCGGCTAAATTCAGGCCTGTTGGTTATGGTTTCTACCTCTGACTGGAGTTGGGTAGAACAAATTGTTTTCCCCGTGGGTGTGGTTGATGTTTGTATCTGTGCTTTGGCTGTTTGGGGGGTAATGGCAATTTGGCTACTCAGAAATAACAGCAGCAAGCCAATGGTAATTTTTTTAGACATAAATAAATGTAACTTGTAATTCTTAAGTTTCTGTGACAAAAAAGCAGAGGATTGGTTCCTCTGCGTATAAATACCGTTAATTTTCCCTTTCCCCTAATATTAGGTTATGTGGATGGTCAAACCTCTGTAGTGCAGTCCTGCTCCTTATAATTTGGTTCCACATTCGGAGCAGAACTTATGAGTGGGGTGATTTGTTGTCCCGCAATTGCTACAAGTAATTGGTTCTACTCTGGCTTTGGCTGGTTGCATAGGTAAACCAATCATTTGAGCGTTGCTTTTCCCAGGGGCTACCATTGGGTAGCAGTTTTCATCTCTGGTGACTTGGACATCAACCACCACCGGGCCATCATGTGCCAGCATTTCGGCGATCGCATCTTTTAATTGATCACGACTACGAATTACCATGCCCTTAATCCCATAGGCTTTTGTCAAATACTCAATATCCGGCATTCCTACTTCCATATTAGAGCATGAGTAGCGCTCACCATAAAAGGCTTGTTGCCACTGGCGCACCATTCCCTGCCAACCGTTATTTAAAATAACTGTCTTGACATTAATCCCGTATTGTGCTAGCGTCCCCAGTTCTTGTAAACACATCTGAAAACTAGCATCACCACTAATACAGATAACTTCCTCATCTGGAAATGCGACCTTTGCACCCATGGCCGCCGGGACTCCAAAACCCATAGTTCCCAACCCCGCGCTAGAAATCCAGCGTCTGGGTCCATTCTTGAGGAATTGCGCCGCCCACATTTGATGTTGACCTACATCTGTAGTGTAAAAAGCGTTGGGGGCTTGGCGACCAATTTCTACAATTACCTCTTGGGGGGAAATACTATCGGGATGCTGAGGTACTTGTAAGGGGTAGTCTTGTCGCCAACGGTTAATTAAATTTAACCATTCTTGGTTTTTATGTGGTATTTGCTTGATTCCCCCTTCCTGACAGCGACGCAACAGGTCTACCAACACATGGCGCACATCCCCCACGATTGGCACTTCCGGGACTCTATTTTTACCTACTTCTGCCGGGTCGATGTCGATGTGAATTACTTTGGCATGGGAAGCAAATTCATCCAATTTACCTGTAACACGGTCGTCAAATCTAGCACCAACGCAGATTAATAAATCGCAATCTGTCACTGCAAAGTTAGCGTAAGCTGTACCGTGCATCCCTAACATTCCCACAGACAGGGGATGATGTTCATCGAATGCACCGATACCCATTAAGGTTGTAGTCACCGGGATATTAAATAGTTCGGCTAGTTCCTTAACTTCTGCGTGTGCGTTAGATGCGATCGCCCCACCACCCACATATAATAAAGGGCGGTGACTGTTACGAATTAACTGAATTGCGGCGTTGATTTGTCTGGGATTCCCCTTAACCGTAGGACGATAGCCGCGTAATTTCAGACTTCCCGGTTCCACTGGTACATAGTCACATTCTTCTAAAGCCACATCTTTAGGCACATCAATCAAAACAGGACCCGGTCGTCCCGTGCTAGCGATGTGGAACGCTTCCGCCACAATTCGCGCCATGTTTTTCGGGTCACGCACTACATAGGAGTGTTTGACTATTGGTAGGGTAATTCCATAAATATCGGTTTCTTGAAATGCATCCGTACCAATAGCAGCCCGTGGCACTTGTCCTGTAACTACAATCATGGGAATCGAGTCCATATAGGCTGTAGCAATGCCTGTGACTAAATTCGTTGCCCCAGGTCCAGAAGTGCCAAAGCATACTCCCACCTTTCCAGTAGCACGGGCATAGCCATCGGCAGCGTGGGCGGCACCTTGTTCGTGTCGTACTAAAATGTGCTTAATAGCACCAGTGGATTCTACTTTGTAAAGGTCATCGTAAATTGGGAGGATTGCCCCACCAGGATAACCAAAAATGTATTCAACTTCATGGCGCAAAAGACTGTCAAGCAGTGCAAAACCACCAGTTACACGCTTGGGCGCGACGACTGGCGATTGACCAGACTGATTGTGATTTTCGGTTTGTGGGAGACTAGTTAAGGATGGCAAGCGCACGGTCACGGTCAAACCTCAGACGATAGCTAAGTTAACGCGTAAATTCTGTATTTAGTATTCCATTTTAATGTAAAACTTGAATTTAAACTGTCCAGAAAAAGATAAAGTTTGACATATAGCAAGAATTCCTGACATTAAACCACCGGTGAACACCACTTTTAACTAAAAATATCATAAAATATCATAGCCATATATTACCCATGTCCTTTGACAATCTCTGCAAGCTGCTATCAGAAAAACACCCGCAAAGGTTCGCCAGTTGGGTATTAGGGACACAGCAAGGGGATGTGACAGTTCTCAAAACCGAATTAAGCATAGAACCCATCCGCGCCGATTATGTCACCTTTTTACAACTGCAAGGCAGGATTTTACATTTAGAATTTCAAACCTTAGAATCCACACCACCCCTACCACTACGAATGTTAGACTATTGGGTAAGGTTGTATCGCTTGTATCGTTTACCAGTGACACAAGTGGTAGTATTACTGCTTCCTCCCCAAGATGAGGGTGAAATTACTACAGCCTTTAACGTGGAAACTACCCGTCATGAATATCGTCTAATTCGGATGTGGGAACAAAACCCAGAAATCTTTCTCCAAGACCCTGCA